>JALUTE010000204.1 GCA_027058255.1 Methyloligella sp.
GTGTCGCAGCCCCATGGCCCCCGGCGATGATGCCGGCGCCTGCGACACGGCGCCCATGGGCGAGCTGGAACTGGCCCGCCATGTAGGCGCCCGAGGAGAGGCCGGACACGGAGATGGCCTCGATATCGGCGCCGAGCGCGGGCAGGGGCGGCGCCTGACGCGTGCAGGCGGCGGGCAGGAGCGTGGCGAGCGCAAGCAGGCCCCATGCCAGCGCAGCCCAGCCGCGCTCGGCCAAAGCCCTGCTGAACAGCTTTCGCATAGTGAGGCTCCGACCACCCTCGATCCTTCGCCCATCCATCGGACCGGGCGATGGCTCAAGCTTAATCGTCTCGCGCCATCAGCGAAAGCGCACCGTCACCCGGTCGCTGCGGCCCTTGGCGTCGATCACAGCGATGGACACGAAGCCGGCGCCGTCGGGGCGCCAGAACGCCTCGCGGCGGTGGGGTGGCGAGGCAATGGGAGCGCCGTTCACCAGCCAGGTGAGCGGCAGAACGCCGCCTTCGGCCCTGAAGAGGACAGGTCGGCCCTGCCGCCCGGCCCCGCGGCCGGTCCCGGCCGTGGCCACTTCGGCGATCTCAAGCTCCGCCCGGTCCGGCGGAAAGGCGATGGCGACGGGCGGGTCCAGATAGGGCGCGCGCACCCTCGCCGGGGCGCCGGCCGCGAAGCGGCGCAGCGGCGGCGGCAGTGCGCTGGCAGACAGTTGGAGCGCGCCCGGCGGCGCAGGCGGAAAGGGAGCCCGCCGGCCTCCGAGCCGCGCGAAGGCGTCGAACAGCAGCGGTGCGGCCGCCGTGATTCCGGTCATGCCCGGCGTGGCCGTGCCATCGGGCCGGCCGACCCAGGCGGCGATGGTGGTCTTGCCGTCATAGCCGATGGCCCAGGCATCCCGGAAACCGTAGGACGTGCCGGTCTTGAAGGCGATGGCCCCGCCCCGGGCGCTCTTGGGCGGCGGGGTGCCGCGCAGAATGTCGGTCACATACCAGGCGGCGACGGGGGAGAGGAGCGTCTTGCCGGCATCGGGGTCCGCTTTGCGGCCGTCCTGCGGCACGCGAACATGCAGCGGGCGGACGGCTCCGCCCCGCGCGAGCCCCGCATAGAGTGTGGCGAGATCGTGCAGCGTCAATCCCACGCCGCCAAGCGCGAGGGCGAGGGAGGGCACGCCCCGGCCGGGCAGCTCGGGTGTGAGCCCCACCGCCTCGAGCCGCGCCAGCAGCCGGGCCGGACCCACGCTGGCCAGCACCTTGACCGCCGGCACGTTGAGCGAGAGCTGCAGGGCCTCGCGCAGGCTCACCGTGCCCTTGTAGCCATCGTCGAAATTGCGCGGGGCATAGCGTCCGAACCGGGTCGGCCGGTCCTCGATCAGCGTTTCCGGATGGCCGAGTCCCGCCTCGAAGGCGAGGCCATAGACGAAGGGCTTGAGCGTCGAGCCGGGCGAGCGCACCGCCCGCGTCATGTCGATGGCGCCGAAGCGGTCCGGATCGAGATAGTCCGCCGCGCCCACATGTGCGCGCACCGCGCCGGTCGCGTTGTCGACGACGAGGAGCGCAGCCGATATGCGCCGGCCGATCCGCCGGGCATGGGCGTGCGCGAGGGTCTCGAGCGCCGCCTGCAGGTCGCGCTCGATGGTGAGCCGGTGCACGGGCACGCCGGGCTCGGCCGCCACCACGGCCTCGGAGAGATGCGGCGCGTGGCGTGGAAAGGGCTTGCGCCGGCTGGGCACCGGCTCGGCGCGGGCGCGGGCCGCCTCCGGCGCGGTGACGACCCCGGCGCGCACCAGCCGCTCCAGAACCCGGTCCCGGGCTCGGCGCGCGGCCTGCGGGTGCCGGTCGGGCCTGCGCGCTTCCGGCGATTGCGGCAGCGCCACCAGTAGCGCCGCCTCGGCGGTCGAGAGCCTCGCCGGCTCCTTGCCGAAATAGGCAAGGCTCGCTGCCCGCACCCCTTCCAGATTGCCGCCGAAGGGGGCGAGCACGAGATAGAGGTCGAGGATGGCCGTCTTCGCAAACCGGCGCTCGATCTGCAGGGCGCGGGCGATCTGGTGCAGCTTGCCCGGGGCGCTGCGCTCATGGCGGCCTTCGAGCAGGCGGGCCACCTGCATGGTCAGTGTCGAGGCGCCGGAGACGATCCGCCCATTGGCGATGAGCTGGATCGCCGCCCGCGCCATGGCGAGCACGTCGAGACCGCGATGGCGCCAGAACCGCCCATCCTCATAGGCGACCAGCATGCGCAGATAGGCCGGGTCCACATCCTGGACCGTCACCGGCAGCCGCCAGCGGCCCGAGCGCGTGGTGAAGGCGCGCAGCAGATGGCCCTTGCGGTCGAGCACCACGGTAGAGAGGTCGCGCGCCCGCGCAAGCGGCACCGGATCGAGGCGGGCAAGCTCCACCTCGAGAAGGGCGAAGGGGGCGAGCAGCGCCAGGACGGCGAGGGCGAGCGCGCCCCGCACCAAACCGACCCCCCGGGTGCGACCGGCAGGCATGCGGGCGCGGCTTTCTCTCGCCACGCGGTTTTCTCTTGCCTTGCGACTGCCTCGGTGCAGGCTCATGGGCTCCCTCTTCGCCGGGCCGGCGCCAAGAGGCCGATCCTTAGCGCACCTCCTTCACCGTGAGCGAGCCCGAGGCCGTCCGCGCGAACCGCTCCGGCCGATACATGTCCTCCACCGTTGCAGGCGGGTGCAGGAACCGGCCCGGTGTCACCGCGCGCACGATATAGGCCACGGAGAAGGCTGCCGGCACCGGATTTGCGCGGCGCGGCGGGCGCACCTCGAAAGCGGCCTCGAACCGGTCGTCGCGGAACGCCAGATGCTCGGGGTAGAGGGTGGTCTTGAGCCAGGGGAGGCTCTTCACGTCGCCACTGTCCACGAGCCGGGGGTTCTCGATCTCGAGGCCCGCCGGCAGCCGGTCCACCAGCAACACCCGTCCGCCGAGCGGCTGCGTCTCCTCCACCTTGAGCACGACCACGAGCCGGTCGTTCTGAGAGAGCGTCGCCTCCCCGCCGGCCGCACTGGCGAGATCCACCTGCTTGCCGTCGAGGGTGTAATAGGCCCGCTCCACCCGAAAGCCGCTCTGGACCGGCGGCTCGGGGGTTGTCGCATCGCCCGTCACCGTCACCACGGCATGCACCGGCGCGGGGCTGCGATTGGTGATGCGCACCGGCGCTTCGGCGAGGCTCTGCGCCGTGAGGCTGCGCATGAGCGTGCCCTTCTGCGCCTTGCCGTCGATCTCGAGCACCGTGCTCCTGGTCTCCTTCATCAAGGCATGGGCGGCAAGCAGCAGCCAGGCGTTCTCCTGGGTCGAGGTGCGCGCGAGCGTCTCGCGGGCCGCCGCGACCACCTCGGTGAGGCGCGGTGCAAGCTCAGGCACGGCGCGCGTCTCCGCCGCCAGGGTCAGCAGCGCCGCACCGTCGCGCAGGCGCGAGCCATAGTCGTACCGCATCCCGCGGCTCGCCTCCTTCTCCGGCAGGGCCGCCATGGCGGCGCGGAACACGCGGGCCGCGCGCGTCTTGTCCCCATACATGGCGAGCGCCGCGCCGATCTGCGCCTTGGCGAGCGGGGTTGCGAAGGCGTCGAGCTTGGTGTCGGCGTAATAGCGCAGGTCGCCCACGGGGGCGCGGCCATTGCGGGCGAGCACATAGAGCGCATAGGCGATGGACTCGCCGCCCCGCTTGAAGTCGCTCGCATAGGCCACATGGTTCTGCAACCGGTCGAGCGCCTGGGTGAAGGGCCGCACGGGAACCGAATAGCCCTGCTCCTTCGCCCGGGTGAGGAAGTCGGTCACATAGGCGGTGAGCCAGAGATCGCCGCCCGGCCCCCACAGGCCGAAGGCGCCCGTCTGATCCTGCATCTCGAACAGCCGGTCGATGGCCTTCTGCACCCGTCTGGCAATGTCCGCCTTCCCGCGAATGCCGACCCGCTCCGAAAGGCTGGAGAGATAGAGCAGCGGCAGCGCCCGGCTGGTCGTCTGCTCGGCACAGCCATAGGGGTAGCGGTCGAGGGCGAGCAGAAGCCCCGGCACGTCGAGCCGTGCAAGCGGGCCGACCGTGACGGTCACCCTGGAGCGCTCGGGAATGAGATCGGCGAGGAGGTCGCGCGAAAGCGTGATCGCGCCGCGCCGCGCTGCCAGCACCTGGCGGCTCTGGCGGCGGATGTCACGCGCCGGCGGTTGGACGTCGAGGTCGATCCGCCGCTCGATCGCAAGCCCACCGGGGCCCGAGACGCGGACCCGGACGCGCGTCTTTCCGATCCGCTTGGCGACGAGGCTCACGCTCTCCGCATGGCGTGCACCCCTGGCGAGGCGCACCGTGCCCGAGCGCTCGGCCATGCCGTTCTCGCCCTGGACCTCGAGGCCATAGTCGCCCGCCTCGCCCTCCACATTGTGCAGCTCCACGAGGAGCCGGGCCTTGTCGCCGAGGGTGAGGAAGCGCGGCGCCGAAACCGTGAGCACGAGCGGATCGCGCACGATGAGATCACGCGCCCCATGGCCGAGCCGCGTCTTGCTCCAGGCCACGGCCATCATCTTGAGCGTGCCGTTGAACTCCGGCAGGTCGAACGCCACGCGCGCCTTGCCGTCTGCGCCGACCCGGACGATGCCGGAGAAGAGCGCCACCGGCTTCGTGGTGGGCGGGCTGCCCTTCATGGCCATGCCGCCCATGCCATCGCCGCCGGTGCGGATGCGCCCGCGCGCGGCATTCATGCCGTCGATGAGCCGGCCATAGAGGTCGCGGATCTCCGCCCCCATCTGCCGCTGGGCGTAGAACCAGCCCTCCGGCGCCGGAGGCTTGTAGCCGGTGAGGTTGAGGATGCCCACATCGACGGCGGCGATCACGAGCCGCGCCTCCTCGCCCGCGCCGAGCCCATCCAGGCTGACCGGAATGTCCAGCCGCTCGCCCGAGCGCACCCGCTCCGGCAGGTCGAGGCGGACCTGAAGCGTGCGGGGCGCCATGTCCATCTTCAGCCATTTGACCCCGATGGACCGGCGCGGCATGCGCTTGTTCGCAATGTCCATGGGCCGGTAGAGCATGACC
>JALUTE010000205.1 GCA_027058255.1 Methyloligella sp.
GTCTCGTGGGCTCGGCTCTCTCGATTGTTGTCCGGTCCGATGTGCGCTGGTCTAGCCGATGTGGAACGGGGCGCAGCTTAGGCGCTTTCGGGAGAGGATGGCAAATTGTCACATTCGTATATACGAATATTTGCATTAACAAATGTCGTGCATGTGAGATGATTGTTGCGCAAGCGTCGGAACGGCTTCCGGCGACGAGGCAAGACTTGGCATGATCATGACGGATTCACGGGTGGAGGAGACGATGAAGAACGGATTCAAGGCTGGCATCAAGAGCGCGGTCGTTGCGGGCATGCTGGTGGCCGGGGCATCGGCGTTGCCGGCGCTGGCCCAGGACAAGGGCAAGGCCGCCGGTGCCGGTGGCGCCGGGGCGGATTACTCCCAGTTTGCCAATGAGTGGAGCAAGGCCTGGGCGAAGTCCATGGCGGCGATGTTCAAATCTTGGTCCAAGATGAGCAAGATGTCCGTCGATGCCAGCATGCAGATGATGCAGGCCATGACGGATTCCTGCGCCCAGTGCCACGCCCAGACCAACGATTTCTATGACACGGTGGCCTCGCAATTCTCCGACTATGTGAAGAGCATCGAGGGGCACAAGAAGGGCGGAAAGCCGGCCGACGCGCCGAAGAAGAAGTAAGGCCGCGCATGTGCCGCCAGTCTGGGCGTTGCATGCGAACCAATGCATTTTTCGCCGTTTTCGGGCCTGCGAGGGGCGGCACGGAGCGCTGAGAGCGCCCGTGCCGCCCTCTGTTTTTTGGTCTCTCTTGCCGCGCCGTGACGGACAGCGTGTCGCGCGTGCGCCCGTGCTGCGGTATATGGGCAACAGTCAAAGCGAAACCCTTATGAAAGCGGGGAAAAAACCCCTGCGGCCTATGTTCGCTATCGGCCGAATCACTTTACTACCCATGCAGTTCGGACATTCGTCCCACGGCGCCTGATCCATGCGCCGAAGCGAAGAGAGGGCTGCAATGCTTACACGCATCGTTTCGGTGGTCGGGCTGGTCGCCGCCATGCTGGCTGCTAGCCTTCCGGCCCATGCGCAGACAGTGGGATCTGCAGAGCGGGCACAACGCGGCAAGACTTTCGACGAGAGCCGGGAGCGGGCGCGCTTCAAGCCCGCGGGAGACCTCTCCAAGATCGGTCATCCCATTGCCGACGGCATTGTGGTGGTGCCGCTCGCGACCGTCGAGGTCGGGCACGACAGCAATCCCGATGAGTTGTTCGACGAGCTGTCCGCACGCTATGCCATCGTCGATGCGGGCGTCGTCGTGGGCATCGTCAAGCCGAACGGCGCATCGACCATCGCGGTCAAGGGCAGCGCCCTGCGCTATGACGGCGAGGTGCTGCGCAAGAACCGCTGGGATGCGGGCATCTCGTTCGACTCCATCTACAAGGGCGAGGGGGGGCTCGAGCTGCAATATGGGGCCTTCTATCTGCGGGACGGGATCAACCTCACCCAGAGCGAGACCACGGGGGCCAACACTCAGCTCTCCTTTGAGAACGCCCGGATCGAGACCTTCGTGCGGGTGCGGGCCGAGCAGCTTCGCTATCTGGGCGGCGTGGCCTTCGCCAACCGCATCACCAATCCGGCGCTCTTGGCGCGGGTGCGCAATGGCGAGTTCAATGTGGCGCGGATCGAGCCCATGGCGGGCGTTCTGATCGGGCGCAACAGGCGCATCGGGGTCTATGGCCAGGTCGGGGCCGCGCGGATCGACTACACGGACCAGCGCTTCGAGAACGCGACGGACGGTTTCGTCTCCATCGACCGGGACGGCGACGACTTCTGGGGACTCGGGGGCTTTCGCCTCCTGCTCCATCCCAGGCTGCGGGCGGATCTCGGCTATCGCTACAATCAGCGCAAGCTCGACGACATGCGCATCACGGAGTTCTCGAGCAACTATTTCGATGCGAGCATTCTGTGGGTGCCCAAGGACAATCTCGTGATCAAGGGCGAGGTGGACCGCAAGATCCGCGAGCCCTCCACGGCCTTCAGCCTGCTTGCCGACGTGATCTCCTACAATCTCAGCGCCGTCTATACGCCGACAGAGCGGCTCAACCTCTCGCTGCTTGGCGGCTATGACCGGATCCGCGAGATCGGCGACCGGTTCATCTACAAGGAGCAGTCGCTCGCCGGACAGGGGACCTATCAGCTCAATGACAAGGTCCAGCTCTATGGCGTGCTGCTGATCAAGAAGGTGCGGGAGGAGAGCACGGGCGACGACTATCGGCGTCTGCGGGTCGGCATTGGCGCCAAGGCCAAGTTCTGATCCCTGCGCGCAGCCAACAACCGGTCTCGTCTTCGGGCGGGTGGTGGGCGCTGACCGCGCGGCGGCCATCGGAGACCGGAGGGGCAACCCCCTCCGCCGGCCGCCTCACTGCCGACGAGCGCGGCGAGCGGTGAGGCCCGCCCCCGTTTCCCGTTCCCGCACCCTACCAGCTCTTGAGCTCGGCGGCTCCGACGATGGGGCCGCCGCGGCCGTTTTGCACCAGAACCGTGCAGCCATCGCTCTTGCCCATCATGACACCATGCTTGGGCAGGCGGATGGTCATCGCCTTGCCCTGCCAGATGCCGATGGGGGTGAGCTCGCGAACCACGTTGTAATAGGTGATCTTGCGTCCCCGGTTCTCGCCCCTGCGGATGGTGACGGGCACGCTCTTCTTGACCGTGGCGAGCCAGACGGTGGCCCTGGGCTTGGCCTTCAGGCCCGGCGGCGCGTCGCCCATCTGCACCAGCAAGGTGTCGTTCTCGACGCGCAGGGAAACGGCCACTCGGGCAGCCGAAAGCGCCATGCTGGTCTCGCCGATCTTCTTGTCGATGGCGCTGGCGTTGCTGCCGACCGCATGCGCCATGCCGTTGATGACCACCTGGGGCGTGTAGACCAGCCCATCCCGGCGCGTGCGCGCATAGTTGCGCTGGCGCTCGGAATGCTTGGGGCTGGCGAGCGTGTCCTTCCAGCCGAGATAATCCCAGTAATCCACCGGAAGCGTGAGGGCAATGACATCTCCACGCGCGGCGTAGACGCCGAGCAGCTTGTCCGCAGGCGGGCAGGACGAGCAGCCCTGGCTGGTGAACAGCTCGATCACGGGCTTGTGTTGGCTCTCGGTCGCTTTCGGGTCGGACGTGCGTGAGGCGGCATAGACGCCGGATGCCGCCAAGGTCGCGGACGAAATCAGGCAAAGAACGGACAAAAAATGCTGTTTCAACGGTCTTCCTCGCATCATACGGAAGGCGGGATTGCCAATATGCCGACCATGACTTCGGTTGCGAAGTATCCGTTGTCGCACGCGACAGTGCCAGTCACGAATGGGTGAGTCGTCCGTGCGCAGCCGGCCGGAGGGCATGGGCTTCGGCCGGCCGCCGTTTGCCCGCCCTCCAGCCGTGGAGAAATGCGCATTCCGGTCCGATCAGTCCTGCCGGGCGAGCGTGCGCAGCACATAGGCCAATATGCCACCATGGCGGAAATAGGCGAGCTCGTCCTCGGTGTCGATGCGGCTCTTGAGCGTGACGGTTTGCGCCGCACCGTCCTCGCCAATGATCCGCGCGTCCAGCCGTCCGCCGGGCTCGAGGGCGTCGATGCCGGAAAGGCTCACCTGCTCGGCGCCGGTGAGGCCGAGATCGGCCCAGGACTGGCCCGCCTCGAACTCGAGCGGCAGAACGCCCATGCCGAGGAGGTTCGAGCGGTGAATGCGCTCGAAGGAGCTCGCGATGACGGCGCGCACACCCAGAAGCCGCGTGCCCTTGGCCGCCCAGTCGCGACTCGAGCCGGTGCCGTATTCCTTGCCTGCGAACACGACCAGCGGCACGCCGTCCTCCCGGTAGCGCATGGCGGCGTCGTACATGCTCATCCGCTCGCCACTCGGATGGTGGATGGTCACGCCGCCCTCCACGCCCGGCACCATCTGGTTGCGGATGCGGATATTGCCGAAGGTGCCGCGCATCATCACCTCGTGATTGCCGCGCCGGGCGCCGAAGGAGTTGAAGTCCCGCGGCGAGACGCCGTGCTCGATCAGCCAGCGGCCGGCCGGGCTCGCCTCGGCGATGCTGCCCGCCGGCGAGATGTGGTCCGTGGTGATGGAATCACCGAACAGGGCGAGAATGCGCGCGTTCTCGATGTCCCGCACCGGGGCAGGCTCCAGGGTGAGGTCCTCGAAGAAGGGCGGGTTGCGCACATAGGTGGAGGCGGGGTCCCAGTCATAGGTCGCACCGCCGGTGGTGGCGATGGCGCGCCAGCGCTCGTCTCCGGCGAAGACATTGGCGTAGCGCTCGGCAAAGAGGTCGGGGGTGACCGTGCTGCGAATGAGCTCGGTGATTTCCGCCGGGTCCGGCCAGATGTCGGCGAGGCGGATCGGATCGCCCTGTCCATTCGTCCCGAGGGGCTCGCTCGCAAGGTCCACCTGCATGGAGCCCGCGAGCGCATAGGCCACGACCAGGGGCGGGGAGGCGAGATAGTTCGCCCGCACGTCCGGATTGATGCGGCCCTCGAAATTGCGGTTGCCGGAGAGGACGGAGCAGGCGACGAGGTCGCCCTCGTGGATGGCCTTGGAGATGGGCTCGGGCAAGGGGCCGGAATTGCCGATGCAGGTGGTGCAGCCATAGCCGACGAGATCGAAGCCGAGGGCGTCGAGATCGTCCATGAGCCCGGCCCGCTCCAGATAGTCGGTCACCACCTGGCTGCCGGGGGCGAGGGAGGTTTTCACCCAGGGCGCGGTGCGCACGCCCTTCTCGCGGGCATTGCGCGCGAGCAGCCCGGCGCCGATAAGCACCGAGGGGTTCGAGGTGTTGGTGCATGAGGTGATGGCCGCAATGACCACGTCGCCATGGCCGAGGTCGAAGTTCTCGCCCTCCACGGGAACCCGCTTTTTCACATCCGCCTCCGCGATGGCGAACTCCTTCGAGAGAGCCTCCTCGAAGGCCGTCCTGGCACGGGCGAGAGGGATGCGGTCCTGCGGGCGCTTGGGCCCGGCGATCGACGGCTCGACGGTGGCCAGATCGAGGGTG
>JALUTE010000206.1:0-378 GCA_027058255.1 Methyloligella sp.
GCCCTGGCCGTCGATCTCGTGGCGCGCGAGGCGGTGCCGCGCCTGCCCGAGGCGCCATCCGAGCGCTCGTGGCTCGGCATATCCTTGCCTGCCGTTGCGCTTTTCCCGTTCGAGGCGAGCGCGCCCCTGAAGGTTCGGCTGGCGCTGGAGCGGTGCGCGGACACATTTCCGGGCGGGGAATCCTGACCCGTGCCCGGCATGCGGCAGGGGAATTGAGATGCGGCTGTGCCGTGATGCGCCTTCCCATTTGTGGACCCCCGCCAGCGTGGTAGGATGCGGCCATGAGCACGCTCGTCGAGGATCGCATGACCGTCGAGGCCTTCCTGCGCTGGGCCGAGGGCCGGGACGGGCGCTGGGAGCTGGTGGAGGGGCGGCCCG
>JALUTE010000206.1:388-4999 GCA_027058255.1 Methyloligella sp.
TTGAGGCTGCGGCTGCTGCCGCGAGCATTGACTGCATCGTTGCGGTCGATGGGCCGACAGTCGAGATCGGACAAAGAACAGGATATGTGCCGGACATCGTGATGATTAGCGGGCCGGAGCCTGACCCGAATGCCCTGGTGGTGCCCGACCCGATCATCGTCGTGGAGGTCCTCTCGCCCTCGACCCTCAAGCGGGACATGACGGACAAGCTCGCCGGCTATTTCAAGGTGGCGAGCATTCGCCATTACCTGATCATCGACACGGAGGCGGGACGCGTCGTCCATCATGCGCGCGAGGCTGGCGGCACGGGCCTCCTGCCGCCGGCGATCGTGAGCGAGGGCGAGATCAGGCTCGAGCCGCCCGGGCTCACCGTCACTGTCGCGGCCTTGCTCGGGCGTGAATGACGGATCGTCCCCCCCGCTCGATAGCCTTTTTCGGTGCGCGAAAATGCGAGCACCGCCGCAGGGCGGCTCATTTGTCGTGTGTTTGCAATGACTTGCGACGGAGAGGCCCTACCTTTGCCCCTACCTTTCTGAATGTCAGGGGCATTTCCAGGGGTAAACCCAGGGGAGGACGGGCGGTTCGGGGGCCAGATGGGCAGATGCACCGCATGTGACTGGCGGACAACACAGGGGGCTATTCACAAAGGAGGGACCGTCGATCGGCGGCAGTCTGGCGGCCATCATGAGCAGAATGTGCGGTCATGAGAAGCCATGGGAGGCCGTCCAAGCGCGGTGCTTTCTGCTACCTAAGTGCTACCTAACGCATTTTCTGGGTTTGCGCGTTCTCTCATAACCCCTTGATTTTATTGGTGAGCCCGGCAGGGATCGAACCTGCGACCTACTGATTAAAAGTCAGTTGCTCTACCAACTGAGCTACGGGCCCGGACCATGGCGCCGTGCAGAGAGCCGCGGCGCAACATATGGGCGCGAAGCCCGAGACGCCGGATCGGTGCTGCGGTGGGCGCGCCCCTTACCTAGTCGCTTCGCACGCATCTGTCCATGCCTCTCGGCGCCCGGAAGGACGCCGAAATGCGTGAAATTGTGGCGCACGGAACGACCCGGCGCCCACGGCTCGCGACCTCTCCAGCGTAACCGCTTCGGCCCCTACATCTCGAGCTCCGCCAGCACGCCCTCCTCGAGCTCGAACTCGTCGACGAGTGTCATGCGCCTGGTCTTGTGCTCGTTCTGCCACCAGTCGAGACGGTAGCGCCCGGGCGGCAGCGGCACCGGCTGCCAGCCCTTGCGCCGGCTGCCGCGCCAGACATATTCCTTCTTCGTGTCCAGATTGACGAAGATGGCCTGATAGGGCGGCACGGCATCGCCCGAGGGGATGAACTTGACGCCGGTGTTGACCCTGATCTCGGCAAAGCCTGTCTTGGGAACGGTGACGGTGCCGAGGTCGACGGGGCTGTAGCGATGCTCGTTCTGATGGTAGCGCACGGCAAAGGTGCCGGCCGGCGCGAGTTGCACGCCTCGGGCCTGCTTGCGCTGCCATCGGACGACGAGCTTGCCATCCGCTCCCACGAGGTCCAGCCGATAGGGCGGGGCCGCAATCCAGTCGGCAAGGCGAATCTGAACGCCCCGCTCAAGGCGATGGCGGTTGAGCTTGCCCGGCTCGATGGTGACGGGGCCGAGATCGACGGGGGTCGCGGCATGCTCGTTCTGATGCCAGATGAGGCGATAGGTGCCCGCAGGCACGACCTGGGGCTTCATGCCCTCGCGGCCGGCAAACCGCACCAACGTCTTCCTCTCGCCCTCGCGGGCAAGCCCCCACCAATAGGGCGCCTTGAGCCCCTCCGGTGGCACCAGCTCGAGCCCGGTATCGATCGCCACCGTCACCGTCTTGCCGGCGGGCACGCTGACAACCTCGCTCAGCGACAGATCGGTGCTGTGGTGCTCGCTCTGGCGCCAGACGATCTGATACTCGCCCTTGCGCACCCTCAGCTTGGCAATGCGGCTCGCCGTCGCCATAGCCTTGCCCGTCTCCGGGTCAACCACGTGCCAGCGATAGGGCAGCTTCGCCCAGGGCGCGAGCTTCAGCCTGATGGTGCCGGGGCCTGCGATCTTGATGCGCTTGGTCTTGAGCGTCTTAGGCGCCGCGACCTTGACCGGCTTGGTGGGCGGCGGGGCCTTGTTCTCGGCAACCGCTTTCTTGACGGCGAACAACGCCTCTTGCAGCGCCGCGCTGTCATCGGCGGGGTAGTAGTTGCCGCCCCCTTCCCTGGCGATGCACTGGAGCTGGCGCGCCGCCGCATCGCCGACGCCGAAGCCGACGGTGTGAATGACGAGCTCGATGCCCGAGGCCTTGAGCTCCTTGGCGAGGGCGCACGGGTCGCCCTGGCAGGTCTCGATGCCATCGGAGACGAGCAGGATGGTCGAGGGCGCATCCGGGCTTTTCAAGAGCCCCGCCGCTTGGCGCAGCGCATCGGTGTGATCGGCGTCTTGCCCGTGGGCTGGATGCGCTTGACGGCCGAGGCGATGCGGTTGGGCGCCGTGCCGAGCGCGCCGATGGTCTCGATGTCGCGGCAATCGCCCTTGCGGCGGTGGCCATAGGCGACAAAGCCCAGCCGCATATGGGCCGGCACGTCTTTCAAGACCTCGCCCATGACCCGCTTGGCGGCGACAACTTTCCGCTCGCCCCCGGCCCGCCCCCACATGGAGCCCGAGCCGTCGAGGATGATGACGAGATTGCTGTTGTTCGCCGCATGCAGCGGCAGGTTGGCGGCTGTGGCAAGCGCCATGACGACAAACGCGCCGGCGAGGGCGCGGCAGGCAGCACGAAGCATTCATTCCTCCCCGATGGACAGGCCGTTCCGATCGGCGCGATCATTGGCCCGCTCAAGCCTTGCACCGACCACGAGGGGCGATGCCTCGCAAACGCATTGTCTCTAATCCTTAGGATGCGGCAAGACCGCGTGGCAAGCAACCGCCGACCGTATGTGGCAGGGGCATGTGCCGGCGCATGCTTGAGGCATCATCCTGCCCTCCTCCACAGCATTCCCGGATCACATCGCGGCGGCTGCCAACGCGCCCACCTTCCCGCGAGGGGACGGGATGCCGGCAACCATCCCTTTTTCGATGCGATGCGGATACACGGAATTACTTGTGTGAACCCTGCGGCCCGCCATCCCCGCCCTGCACCTCCACCGTGTCCGCCTCCACATAGACCTCGCTCCCGAGCGCCTTGAAGCGCTCGCTCATCTCCTTCATGCCGGCCTCGCGCGCCTCGGCATCGAGGGCAGCGGCATGCGCCCGCACGTCCCGGGTGATCTCCATGGAGCAGAACTTCGGCCCGCACATGGAGCAGAAATGCGCCTTCTTGTGCGCGGGCTTCGGCAAGGTCTCGTCATGCATCGCGCGCGCCGTGTCGGGATCGAGGGAGAGGTTGAACTGGTCCTCCCAGCGGAAATCGAACCGGGCGCGCGAGAGCGCATCATCGCGCAATTGCGCCGCCGGATGGCCCTTGGCGAGATCGGCCGCGTGGGCCGCGATCTTGTAGGTGATCACGCCCGTTTTCACGTCCTCGCGATTGGGCAGGCCGAGATGCTCCTTGGGCGTCACATAGCAGAGCATGGCCGTGCCGAACCAGCCGATCATGGCGGCGCCGATGGCGCTGGTGATGTGGTCGTAGCCGGGCGCGATGTCGGTGACCAGGGGGCCGAGGGTGTAGAAGGGCGCCTCGCCGCAGAGCGCGAGCTGCTTCTCGACATTCACCTTGATCTTGTGCATGGGCACATGCCCCGGCCCCTCGATCATCACCTGACAGCCCTTGTCCCAGGCGATGCGGGTGAGCTCGCCCAGGGTCTCGAGCTCGGCGAACTGGGCGGCATCATTGGCATCGGCAATGGAGCCCGGCCGCAGGCCGTCACCCAGGGAGAAGCTCACATCATAGCGGCGCATGATGTCGCAAATCTCGTCGAAGCGCTCATAGAGGAAGCTCTCCCGGTGATGCGCCAGACACCATTTGGCCATGATCGAGCCGCCGCGGGAGACGATGCCGGTGACGCGCTCGGCCGTGAGATGGATGTGGCGCAGGCGCACGCCGGCATGGATGGTGAAATAGTCCACCCCCTGCTCGCACTGCTCGATGAGCGTGTCCCGATAGACCTCCCAGTCGAGCTTCACCGGGTCGCCGCCGACCTTCTCCAGCGCCTGATAGATGGGCACCGTGCCGATGGGCACCGGGGAGTTGCGCAGGATCCACTCGCGCGTGGTGTGGATGTTGCGGCCCGTGGAGAGGTCCATCACCGTGTCCGCGCCCCAGCGGATGGCCCAGACCATCTTCTCCACCTCCTCCTCCACCGAGGAGCCGAGCGCCGAATTGCCGATATTGGCATTGATCTTGGTAAGGAAGTTGCGGCCGATGATCATCGGCTCGAGCTCGGGATGGTTGATGTTGGCCGGAATGATGGCGCGGCCGCGCGCAATCTCGTCGCGCACGAACTCCGGCGTGATGTGCTCAGGGATGGCAGCGCCGAAGCGCTCGCCATCGGCAAGGCGGTCTGCGGCGCCAGGCGGCGGGGCAGTGCGGCCCAGATTCTCGCGATGGGCGACATAGACCATCTCCGGCGTGATGATCCCGGCGCGGGCCGCCTCGAGCTGGGTGAGC
>JALUTE010000207.1 GCA_027058255.1 Methyloligella sp.
TGTCGGCGAGCTTGTGGCCGAACACCTTGGCGCGCACGCGGCTGAGGGAATCGAGGGGGCGGGTGTGGCCGACGGCGATGCGCTGGCCTTCCTCGGCACGCAGGCGCTGCCATGCCGATTCGGAAAGGCTTGCCTCGCCCGGTGCGAGAATGTCGCTGGTGACCTGGTTGAGGGTTGCGATGATCGATTCCGCACCGTTGGAGACGCGAATGCGAGCAAGCGAGGAGAAGCCCTCGGCGCGGCAGATGTGGCAGTCGTGGCGCATGTAGATGACGGCTTCCTGGTGGGTGTCGATCCCGAGCCGTCTGAGCCGCAGGGTGTGTCGTTCGCCCCTCACTCCCCTTCTCCTTCCTCTTGCCGGCCGGGCAGCCCGCCATTGCCCGAAGCCGATAGGGTCATTGCCCGCAGCCCGGCGCCGTCTCGCCGCCGGACTGCGCTCCGCCGGGGGTGGCGCAGCTCTGCCATGGCCACAGGCGCCCCATGGCGAGATAGATGAACGAGCCCGACCAGGCGATCAAAAGGAGACCGTTCAGGGCCTCCACTCCGGTAATGAAGCGCAGATGGCCGCCGGGAAACACGTCCCCCAGTCCAAGCGAGGTATAGCTCACGCTCGAGAAATAGAAGTAGTCGAGGGCGTGGGTGACGGCCAGCCCGCCGAAGCCGCCGAGGCCGAGCACCCTGTCGCCGAGCGCATAGGCAAGGGCATAGAGGCCCATCTCGACGAGATGGGCGGCCAGAGCGATGAGGACGATGACGAAGATGCGCAGGCCATCGGTCATGACGATGCGCGCCATGCCGCCGGACAGCCAGCGGAGCACCTTGTAGTGAAAGAGCGACGTCGTGATGACGAGCACGATCGACAAAACCACTGCGAGGGCCATTGCAAACCTCTCCCTACGTTTCGGAACCGGAGCAGACGCAGTCGGAGCAGGTGCAGTGTAGCCCAGGCGAGACCGCGCCGCGCGCCTCAAGGCGCGGGCCCGGGTGCGCGGAGCTCGAGGTTCGGAGTTTGGAGGCGGACGCGCGGCAGTGGCGCAACGTCGAAGCGCACCTCGATGTCGTTCGGCCGTCCGATCGCGCCTGTGGCACTGGCCGCGGCCAGGCGGGCCCCGGTCCGGAATAAGGGGGGGTACGGGCCGCCTTCGCGAAAAAGCGGGACCACGGAGCGCGAAGGTCAGTTCCCGCTCGCCGAGCCGTCGGGAAGACCGATCTTGGAGCCGCGAAAGAGGCTCGGCTCGAGCTCCTCGGCAAGGGCCATGTCCGCCACCTCGATGCGGGTGTCGAGGCCCTGCGCGTCGGTCACCGTCCAGGCCTTGAGAGTGAACTCGGGCACCTTCGAGAAGCGCAGCCGAATGCGGCCAGAGCCTTCGCCCGCCTTGTCGACCAGGGTGAGCGAGACCTCCTCGCCTTCATCGACAATGTCGATGACCTGGGCATCGCGAAGGATATCGACTTGCTCCTTCAGGAGGATGCGGAAGGGCGTGGAGTCGAGCGGGAAACGATCCACGGTCTTGAGGTCGTGATCCTCGATGGACAGGTGGCGCCCGTCGGAGAGAATGACCAGCCGGCTCGGTGGCGCATAGACGAAGCGGAACTTGCCGGGCCGTTGAACGAAAAACCGGCCCCTGGCCTTCTCATTGTCGGCACTGATCTGAACGAAGCGGCCCTTCAACTGGGTGATCCCATTGAAATAGGCGTTGACGGCCCGGATGATCTCCAGCTCGGCCTCGCTGAAGGTGCGGCCCGAGACATCTGCCCCGTCCTGGATTTCCGCCTGCCAGGCCGAGCCCACACCGATCGGGTTGGGCTTGGCCGCCTCCCGCGAGCCGGTGGAGGCCGGATTCGCGGCGGTTGCCGGCGCCGGGGCAGGCACGGGTGCCGCTGTGCCCGCCGGCTCGTTGCCTGCCTGGGCACTCGGACTGGGCGGCAGTGCTGCAAGGCCGAGACCGGCAAGGGCAATCAGGCCTGCGGCGAGGAAATGGCGCATGGTATCCCCCAGCTTGGTCATGAGCTGTTCCGAACAAGTCTTAGCGCAGTTGCCCGAGCATGACGAATGCAACAGCAACGCGTGTGCAGCGGATCATAGGTGATTCGTGGCTTGGAGAAGAACGGCAAGAATGAGTCGACTTCGGGGCGCGGTCAGGCGCCATCCCGCGGCATGACGCCTCTGCTGCCGCTTCCGGGCCCCTCTCCGCGCAGCCAGCTTTCGAGAAGTGCGCCCGACTTGCGCGCGCCGTCGAGGTCGAGACCGTGGGGGCGGAGGGGGCGCGCCAACGCGCGGGCCATGGCGCTGCGAAGACGCTCGGGGGAAAGCGCCTCATCCGTGAGGGCGATGGCAAGGCCGCGTTCCTCGAACCGCTCGGCGCGCAGGGCCTGCTCCCGTTCGCCGCCGGTGCGGGCCACCATCACTGCGGCCCGCCGCGCCCTCAGAATGTCGGCCGCCGTGTTGTAGCCTGCATAGGATATCGAGAGCCGCGCATGCGCGAGCAGGCGGCGAAAGTCGGGCCGGAAGCGCTCCACGGTGACGTGCGGCGGGGCATCGGCCGCGAGGGCGGCGATATCGCGCTCCGGCAGGCCCAGGCCGGGGAGAAGGCGCCAGGAGCATGCGCATGCGGGCGCGATCGGCGTCTTTGCGATGGCGAGCGCGGCGCGCATGAGGCGCACCCCCTGCGGTCCGCCACCGGCCGAGACCAGGATCTCGCCGCCGCCCTCGTCCGCGCCGGGCGGGGGGGACGCCGGGGCAGGTGCGGCGACGATGCCCGTATAGTGGAGCCGATGCGCGATCCGGTGAGCCTCTGGGAACGTCTCCTCCAGGCGGACCAGGGTCGGGTCGCCATGCACCAGAACCGCGTCGAAGGCGGTTTCGACGAGCGCGCACACACGCGCCGCCCGGCCGGGTTTGGTGCTCGGCTCGAGAATGTCGCGGATGGACGAGACGAGAAGGGGGCGCGGGCGCAGGCGGCGAGCGGCCTCGATGAAGGGCTCGAGCTCGAAGGCGAGCGGCCAGCGGGCGAAGGGGAAGCTTTCGATGACGAGGATGTGGGGGCGTGTCTGCGCCAGGACGTGCCAGAGGCGGTCGCGGCGGGCCTCGAGATAGGCGGGCGTCGCCTTGCGGCCTTCGCCGTCGCGCAGGTCGCGGAAGCCGCCGGGCCCGGCCTTGAGCGGCGGGAGCTGGCAGACCCGCACGCCGGGCGGCGCGAAGCCGGGCACGGGACGCCCGCCCGTGACGATGGTCGTCTCGATGCCGCGGGCGGCGGTGGCCTCGGCGATGACTCCGATGCGCTGGAGATGGCCGATTCCGAACAGGTGCTGGACGTGAAAGAGGATGCGGCTCATGAGGCGCTCCGCTGCCGGGCGGCCTCGGCCTGCGTGCCGATGCGTGCCCCGACGGGCTGGGCGAGGAGGCTCGCGAGGCGCACGAGCCCTGCATCGAAGGAGAAGCGCTCGCGCACGCGGCGCCGGCCTTGTGCGCCCATGGCGGCCCTGCGCTCGGGGTCGCGGGCGAGGATTGCGATGGCTGCGGCCAGGGCATCGGCGTCATCGGGCGGCACGAGAAGGCCGTTGACGCCGTCCTCGATCAGCTCGGGCACGCCCGAGACCGGCGTCGAGATGCAGGCAAGGCCCATGGCCTGGGCCTCGAGCAGCACGTTCGGCAGGCCGTCCCGGTCGCCATCCGCCGCGATCCGGCAGGGCAGGGCGAAGAGATCGGCCTGCTCGTAACAGGCCACCACCTCGTCGCGGGTTAGGGCGCCGCGCCAGGTGATGCGACCGGCGATGGCGAGGGTGCGGGCCTGCTCGGCGAGCGCGGCGGATTTGTCACCGCTGCCCACATGGGTAAAGTGCCAGTGCAGGCCGTCCGGCAGGCGCGCGAGGGCCTCGAGCAGGGTGTCGAAGCCCTTCTTCTCCACGGCGCGGCCGACCGAGAGGATGCGCACCGGCGCGCCCGCCTCCGCTCCCCGGCGCGGCGGGCGGTCCGGCGGCGGGGGAAGGGCGGCGAGATCGAGCCCGTGATAGACGAGATGCACCTGCCCGGGCGCCGGCGCGAGCCGTGCCAAATGCGCCCGTCCCGCCTCGGTGCAGGTCACGAGCCAGGCGAGGGCACCGAGACGGCGGCGCTTTTCCCAGTCGGCGAGGGTCCAGATGTCGCGCGCATGGGCGGAGGCGCTCCAGGGCAGGGCGCGGAGCAGGGCCGCGTAATGGGCGACCTGGGCGGGCGTGTGCAGAAAATGGGCGTGCAGGCGGGCGGTGTCCGCGGGCAGCTCCGCTGCCAGCACCAGGGCCTGGCCCAGCCGGCGCACGCGGTCGAGGGAGGGGCCGCGCGCGAAATCGGCGGCCCAGGCGGCGAGCGTGCGGGCGAGGCGCGGATTGGCGAGCTGGCGGGCGGCCGCCTTCAACACGCGTAGCGGCGCATCGCGCAGGCGTTCGGGCAGATAGGCGACGGGCGCGCCTATCTGCGCATGCACGGGGTGGCGCGCCGCCTCGCGCGGCGGGCGCAGGGAATAGATGCGGATGTCGAACCCGGCACGCTCGAGCCCCGCGATCTCCTGGGCGATGAAGGTCTCGGAGAGGCGCGGATAGCCCTTGAGGATGAAGGCGATGGGCCCCGCCGCAGGGGGCCGCCCTTTCGGGCTCCAGCCGGCTTTGTCGGCATGCACGGCTCAGCCTGCGGTCCCGAGCGCCTCGGCCGCGGACGCCGGCGCGCGCGTCGTGCGCGTCAGATGCGGATGCGCCAGGGCGACGACGCGCTCGAGCCCGTCCAGCATGCCCGGCAGGAGCGCTTCAGAGGGGCGTTTCTGGTTCGGCAACTGGCGGATGGCCTCGGCCATGGTGTGGGGCTCGCGCGTCTCGCCGGGAAGGAGCATGCGGGCAAGACCGAGCCGGGTCGCCTCACGGGCGCGCACCACCTGCTCCTGGCGCGGGTGGCTGCGCGGCACGATGATCGAGCGCTTGTCGAACGAGAGGATTTCGCAGAAGGTGTTGTACCCGCCCATGGCGATCACGCCCGCGGACTCGGCCATCAGGAACTCCACATGCGAGTCGAAGGTGAGCGCCTGGGCGCGCGGGATGCGCGCGATGCGCCGCAGGAGCGTCTCCTGCTCCTCGGCGCGCATGAAGGGGCCGAGGACGAAGAGCGGCGCGAAAGGCAGGTCCGGTTCGAGCTCATAGGCGCTCACGACCCAGTCGATGAGCACGAACCCGTCGCCGCCCCCCCCGGCCGTCACGAGCAGATAGGGCTTTTCGATCTCGACGCTCGGCGTGCGCTTGAGCTGGCGCGGCAGGGTGCGCCTGAGATAGCCGGTATAGGCCATCTTGCCCCGCACGGCGGCCGAGACGTTCATCTGGGTGAGCGGATCCCACATCTCGCGCAGGCCATAGATCCATATCTCGTCATAGAGCTCGGTCAGGGCCGGGACGAGCCGGCGCGCCTCCCACTCGCGCCTGAGCAGTGCCGGCTCGTCCATCACGTCGCGCAGGCCCAGAACGAGGCTCGTGCCGCGCGCCTTGAGCATGGCGAGGGTCTCCTCCATCTCGCCCTTGAGGCCGAGCGGCTCCTTGTCCACCAGAACGAGATGGGGCTCGAACACCTCGGCCGTGTGGCGGATGATGGATGCGCGGATGGCGAGGGTCTGCTGGATGTCGATATGCAGGCCGAGGGAGGTGTACTCGCCATTGTAGAGCTTGATGACTCCGGGCACGCGCACGAAGTCCACGCGGGCGCGAAAGTCGAAACTGCCGATGATGGGCGAGCCGGAGAGAATGATGATGGACAGGCCCTTGTAATGCTCGACGAGGGCGTGAGCGATCGCCTGACAACGCCGCAAATGGCCGAGCCCGAACGTGTCGTGGCTGTAGATCAGCATGCGGGCGCCATCGAGACGTTCGATCATGGTCCGTTGCTCCTGTGCTCGAGCGAGGCGATGGGCAAGACGACGACGGCGACGACGGCAAGGCGATGCGCCACGAGCCGCGTCCGGCAGGGGGCTTTCTCCGCCGGGCAGGGCAATGCTCGCACATAGTTAATCAGACCGCCTGCCATTTTAAGCGCCAAAATCGGCGCCCCAAGAAAAAGTGATTGTTGGCATGCGCACTACGCCTTGTAGGGATCGGCGGCGTCGCGAAGCCCGTCGCCGACGAAGTTGAACGCCAGGATCACCAGGATGACCGGCACGACCGGCAGCATGAGCCAGGGATAGAGGGCTACCACGTTGATGTTCTGGGCTTCGTTGAGCAGGACGCCCCAGCTCGTGATCGGCGGGCGCAGGCCGAGGCCGAGGAAGCTGAGCGCGGTCTCGCCGAGGATCATGTTGGGTATGGAGAGCGTTGCGGCCGCAATCAGGTGGCTCATGACGCCGGGCATCAGGTGGCGGAACACGATCCGCCGCGGCCGCGCGCCGAGGACGCGCGCGGCCATGCAGTAGTCCTCCTCGCGCAGCGCCAGCAGCTTGGAGCGCACGGCGCGGGCAAGGCCCGTCCAGTCGAGCAGGGCGAGAATGACCGTGATGCCGAAATAGACGAGCAGCGGGCTCCAGGTGACGGGCAATATGGCGGCAAGCGCCATCCAGAGGGGGATCTCGGGAAAGGAGCGCAGGATCTCGATCCAGCGCTGAACAAGGAAATCCACCCAGCCGCCATAATAGCCCGAAAGGCCGCCGATCACGATGGCAAGGGAGAAGCTGATGGCGATGCCGACGAGCCCGATGGTCAGCGAGATGCGTGCGCCATAGATCATGCGCGAGAGCACGTCGCGCCCGAGCCGGTCGGTGCCGGCGAGAAAGAGCGTGCCGCCCTCGGCCGCGCAGACGAGATGGAGGTTCGACTGGAAGAGGCCCCAGAAACGGTAGGAATCGCCCCGGCAGAACAGGCGCAGGGGATAGATCCTGCTCTTGTCCTCCGTGTAGACGCGCTTGAGGTTCTCCATGTCGAGACGGTAGCGCAGCCCGTAGACGAAGGGGCCGATGAAGCGGCCCTCATGGAAGAGGTGCACGCGCTGGGGCGGTGCGAAGATGTGGTCCACATGGCGGGTGTGCAGGCCATAGGGGGCGAGGAACTCGGAGATCAGGATCGAGCCATAGGCGAGGGCGAGGAAGATGGCCGAGACGACGGCGAGCTTGTGGCGGCGGAACTTCCACCAGACGAGGCGCCATTGGGAGGCGAGGAAATAGCGCTCCTGCGCCTCGGTCCATTGCTCCGTGACGGCGGGATCGAAGGGCGCGGTGGAGACGAAATGGGGCGGGCGGCCCGGATCGCGAGCCGTGCCGCGTTCCTGCGCATCTTGCCGGGTGTCGTCCTTTCCGCTCACTGTCGCACCCCCCCTTCGAGCCGGATTCTGGGGTCGAGAAAGGCAAGCGCGATGTCGGAGACGAGCACGCCCACCGTGGTGAGCACCGCGAGGAACATCAGGAAGGAGCCCGCCAGATACATGTCCTGGCTCTGAAGGGCGCTGATGAGGATCGGCCCGGTGGTCGGCAGGGAGAGCACCACCGCCACGAGCTCCGCGCCCGAGATCACCTGGGGCAGCAGGTTGCCGATGTCGGCGACGAAGAAGTTGAGCGCCGAGCGCAGCGGGTATTTCAGCAGCAGCCGGCCTTCGGGAAGGCCCTTGGCCCGGGCGGTCTCCACATAGGGCTTGGCGAGCTCGTCCAGCAGGTTGGCCCGCAGGCGGCGCGCCAGGCTCGCCGTCCCGGCGGTACCCACCACGATGACCGGAATCCACAGATGCTCGAGCACGGAGACGATCTTGCCCCAGCTCCAAGGCTTGCCGAGATATTCCGGGTCCATGAGGCCGCCGATGGAGGTGCCGAACCAGACATTGGCGAAATAGAGGAGAATGAGGGCGAGCAGGAAGTTCGGGGTCGCAAGGCCGAGCAGGCCGAGAAAGGTGAGGCCATAGTCGCCCCAGCTATATTGGTGGGTCGCCGAGTAGATGCCGATGGGAAAGGCGATGAGCCAGGTGAGCGCGATGGTGGCGACCGAGACCGCCACGGTGAGGATCAGCCTGTCGCCCACCACGTCCGCCACCGGCATGCGGTACTCGAAGGAATAGCCGAAATCGCCCCGCAGCATGCCGCCGACCCATTTCAGATAGCGCTCGATGACGGGCTCGCCGAAGCCGTATTGCTGGCGCAGAAAGGCGATCTCCTTCTCGTCCACGCTCTCGCCGCGGCTTTCCAGCTCCGCCACATAGGTCTCCAGATAGTCGCCCGGGGGCAACTCGATGATGGCGAAGATGATGGCGCTGACCACGGCGAGCGTCGGGATCATCATCAGGATGCGGCGGAGCACGTAACCGGCCATGGGGGCTCATCTCCTCGGTGCGAAGGCGGAGAGGAGGGTGGCTGCGGGAGAACTGCAAGCGCCCGGCTCCAAGAGGGCGTTCATGGCCGGCATCCTCATGGCTTGCGCATCCGGCGGCTCTTGGGCAGGGCGATGCGCGCGGTGCTTCTCGCATCGACGAACCAGAAGGTGTCGGGCTTGTAGATGCCGAAATAGGCGCCGGGGTTCCAGTGGTAGACGCCTTTGGGCGGGACGTTGCGCAGGCGCTTGGAGACGACCACGGGGCGCAGCGTCCCATTGACGATGCCGATGACGAAGACCTGCTCGGCATTGAGGCGCAGGATCTCGTGCCAGATGCGCGTCTGCTCCGCCTCGCTCTCTGCCTGGTGCCACTGGCGGTAGAGCTCGAGAAGCCGCTTGGCCTCCGGAAGGTCGGGCGGCTCGCCCGATTTTCCGCCCGTCTGATGATAGAGGCCCCATTTGGGCCACTGATACTGGGTCTTGTGCGTGGGGACGAAATCCTGGGGGTTCATGCTGGCGTGCGCGAGGCCGTTGGCGGTGACGGCCCACATGGCCATGATCGACTGGCCGGAATAGACGCGGCGGCGAAACACCTCGCGTTGAGAGGGGCGCGCAAAGAGCTTGATCCCGATCTTGCGCCAGCTATCGGCGATGAGCTCCAGGGTGTCCGACTCCTCGGTGCTCTCGCCGGCGGTGTCGACGATGATGTGCATGGGCCGGCCATCGGGCAGAAGCCTTATGCCGTCCTCATTGCGCCTGGTCAGGCCGATCTCGTCGAGGAGGGCGTTGGCCTTGTCGAGGTCGAACCGGGTCCAGGCCCGGGCATAGTCCTCGCGATAGAGGGGGCTTTCCGGGAGGACCGTGTTTCCGCTTTCATGCGCGAGGCCGTAATAGATGACCTGGTTGATCTCGTGGCGGTCTATGGCCAGTGAGAGCGCCCGGCGAAACCGCACGTCCCGCATGAGGCGCCGCCAGACGGGATCGGCCGCATTCATGTTGGGAAAGAGCGCCTTGTGGGCCGTTTTCAGATTGCGCCAGAGAAAGACCGAAAAGCCGTTCCGTTTCGCGGCCTCCTTGAGAAAGGTGTAGTTGTCGAAGCGGATATAGCGGGCCTGGAGATCCGATTCGCCCGATCCCGTCTTGGCCGGAATGACACCCACGGAGCCGAGCGATACGACGACGCGGTCGATATAGGGGAGCTGGCGGCCCGCCGTGTCGATGCGGTGATAATAGGGGTTGCGCACGAACACGAAACGGTCCGCCGGCGGGCGGGTGGTGTTCACCCAGGGCTGCAGGGTCGGACGGTCGGGATTGTCGGCGCGGTAGGGCCGATCGCGGCTCATGTGCAGGGCCGCCCAGTTCCGCCGGCCTTCATTGTGGACCATCTTGTGGATGTGCGCCCGGTCGCCATAGCGCGGATGGTAGTGCTTGAGATAGTGGGCCGGGCGGTAGATCGAGGGCGGCCGGGCGCCGGCGAGCCAGGGCAGGAAGTCGTGATTGGGCGCCTGCCAGGTGTAGCGCACCGTCGTCTCGTCGATGACCTCGAAGCGCGGCGGCTTGCCATCCACCAGCATGGCCCGCGGCGGGCCGAAGGGCGAGAGGGCCGGATTGGTCGCGATATCCTCCCAGTAATAGCGAAAGTCCTCGGCCGTGAAGGGATGGCCGTCGGACCAGCGATGGCCCTTGCGCAGATAGAAGGTGAAGATCCGCCCCTCCTTCACCTCGACGCGCTCGAGGATATCGGGCTTGAGCTTGAAGTCGGGCGTGTAGCAGACAAGCCGCGCATAGCCGTAGACGGTGATCATGCGCGTGTCCTTCTGCTTGCCGAGCAGCATGCGCAGCGTGCCGCCATAGCGCCCGAGGGCGCGGCCCTCGGCCTCGAGATCGACAATGGAGGGGGTTGCCGGAACGCGCCTGGCGATGGGCGGCAGCTTGCCGCGGCGCACCGCATCGAGGAAGGCCGGCGGCTCGATGAGGCGCGCCGGCTTGGGCGCATCGCCCGTGGCCGACGCCATGGCCGATGGGCCGGCGAGGCCGGGCGAGAGGGCGAGAAGTGCGAGCAGCGCGAGCAGGGCCAGGGCGGCCAGGCGCGCGGGCCGGGCGCTCTTCCGGCAAGCGGGCCTGCTGTTGCGCCTGGTCCTCATGCCGCCAGCGCCTCCGGCCGCGTTCCCCGGGCGACGAGCACGCGGTGCTCCTCCCCGAGGTCGATGAAGGTCATCCCGCCATCGGGCGCAGGGGCGAAAGGCGCCGGCCAGCGGCGGGGCTCCCCCGTTGCCAGGGTCTCGAGACGGGCGAAGTCCAGCTTGCGGGCGATGTCGGGATAGGGCACCGCCGCCATCAGGGCGCGGGTGTAGCAGTGCACGGGATTGCGGAAGAGAATCTCGCGCGGCGCCTCCTCGACGATGCGGCCCGCCGCCATGACGAGGATCCGGTCGGCCACATAGTCGACCACGGCGAGGTTGTGGGAGATGAAGAGATAGGAGAGCTGGAGCTCCGCCTTGAGGTCGAGGAGAAGGTTGAGAATCTGCGCCTGGATGGAGACGTCGAGGGCGGAGGTGGGCTCGTCGAGAATGAGCAGCTTGGGCTCCAGGATGATCGCGCGCGCGAGCGCGACCCGCTGGCGCTGTCCGCCCGAGAGGCTGTGCGGATAGCGGTTGAGCATGCGGGTATCGAGGCCGACGAGGCGGAGAATCTCGCGCACCTTCCCGATATGCTCGGCGCGCTCTCCGAGGCCGTGGATCACCAGAGGCTCGCGCACGATGTCGAGAATGGTCATGCGCGGATTGAGCGAGGAAAAGGGGTCCTGGAACACCATCTGGATGGCGCGTGCGAGGGCGAGATCGCCCGGCTCGCTCTCGGTGAGATCGACCCGTCCGGGCCCGGGGGGCGGGCCGCCGCGAAACAGCATCGTGCCGCTGTCGGGCCGTATGGCCCGCAGGATCATCTTTGCAAGGGTGGTCTTGCCACAACCGGATTCGCCCACGAGGCCGACGCTTTCACGCCTGAGGATGCGAAAGCTCACATGGTCCACCGCCCGCACCTGCCGGTCTCGGCCGGAGAACCGCAGGCCAGCCTTGCGTATGGTGAAGGACTTCGTGAGGTCCCGTATCTCGAGAAGCGGCGCGGCGCGTGCCGGGCGCATCGGACGACGGGCGATGCCGGCGGGGCGCTCGCGCTCGATCTCGCGCAGCGGCACCAGCCGTTCGCCGGGCTTCATGTCGAAATGGGGCACCGCGCCGAACAGCGCCTTCAGATAGGGGTGGCGCGGGGCGGTGAAGAGATCCTCGGTGGCTCCGCTCTCCATGACCTCGCCGCGAAAGAGGACCACGACCTCGTCCGCCACATTGGCCACCACGCCGAGGTCGTGGGTGATGAGCAGGAGCGCCATGTCGAGCTCGCGCTGCAGATCGCGCATGAGGCCGAGAATGCGCGCCTGCACCGAAACATCGAGAGCCGTTGTCGGCTCGTCGGCGATCAGGAGCGCGGGACGGCAGACAAGCGCCATGGCGATCATGGCGCGCTGACGCAGGCCGCCGGAGAGCTCGAAGGCATAGGAGCGCATGATGCGGCGGGGATCGGGCAGGCCGCACAGCCGCAATGTCTCGGTGACGATCTCCACCGCCTCGCGGCGCCCGACGCGGCGGTGCAGGCGCAGCGCCTCGCCCACCTGGTCGCCGATGGTGTGAAAGGGCGAGAGCGATGTCATGGGCTCCTGGAAGATCATGGAAATGCGCCCGCCGCGAATGGCGCGCATCGCCCGGCCCGAGGGGGCGAGCGATGCGAGATCGACCGGGGTGGCAGCGGGCCGCGCGGGGTCGGTGAACAGGATTTGACCGCCCGTGATCCGCGCGCCTCGGGGCAGCAGCCCCATGATGGCGCGCGAGATGATGGATTTGCCGGCGCCGGACTCGCCCACGAGCGCGACCGCGCGCCCCTGGCCGATGCGAAAGGACACGTCGCGGACCACCTCGACGGGGCCGAAGGCATGCTCGAATGCGATGGACAGGTTGCGAATGTCCACAAGCCCGGAATCCGCACGTCCGGTGATGCGATCATTGGCGGTGGATGCGTGCGGCCCCGTGCCCACGACTTGCGTTTCCTGACCCATGCGCTCCGTTTGCCTCCGACGACGAGGAGGTCTTGCTGGCTTGCCGGTCTTTCCCCCTGTCACTCAAACGGTCGCGCGCCCGGCTGTCAACCGAGCCGGCGCGCCAGAGTGAAGGCGGGGCGGCGATTGGCCGGCGCCTGGCATGTCTCGCACCCCGCCGGTTTACATCGTCGACGGTGCGGCCTATCTCCCGTGGGGCGCGCAGGCGGCGCGGGACGGCGGGGGATAGTTCATGGGCCAGACCTTTTTCACCTCACTCACGCGGATATCGGACCTCGAATCACGACCGTTCGAGATCGAGCCGCTCGATCGCGGCGCATGGGCCGATGGCGACTATGTGATCTGCGAGGCGATCGGCCCGCGCACGGGGCTCTACCGGGTGGAGATCGTCTCGGGGCGGCGCCCGCGCGTGGTTCCGGGCGACCGGATCGTCGGGGCGCTGGGGCGGCGGGCGGCGACGCTCGAATGCGTGGGCGACTGGCGCGCCGCCGAGAGTGAGCGCGATCTGCATGCGCTCACCGCCGCCGGTCTCGTCGGCAAGGCGCAGTCGGTCGCACCTTTTCTGCCCGGCTTCATGCGGCTTGCCTATGTCGGGCACGCGGTGCGGGATGGCCGAAAGCTCACCATGGGCGATTTCGTGTCCGCCCCGTCCGAGACCGATGCGTTCGCCATGCCTGTCGTCATGGTCGTCGGCACGTCCATGTCGGCGGGAAAAACGACCTGCGGGCAGGCGGTCATCCGGGCGCTGCGCGCCATGGGTCTCGCCGTCGCGGCGGCCAAGGTGGCGGGGGCCGCCGGCTATCGCGATGTCCTGGTCTATGGCGATGCGGGCGCCGAGGTGGTGCGCGACTATGTGGATGTGGGCCTGCCTTCCACCGTGTGTGCAAGGCCCGTCTACGAGGCGGCAATCCGCGCCCTCATGGGCCAGCTCGCAGAGAGCGGTGCGAACGTGCTGATGGTGGAGGTCGGCGCCTCGCCGCTCGAGCCCTATAACGGGGATGCCGCGATGGCCCTGATGCGCCCGCATATTCGCTGTCTCATCGCCGCCGCGTTCGACGCCTATGGCGTGCTCGGCCTGACGAAGGCGCTGGACATGACGCCCGATCTGGTGACAGGGCCGGCCGCCAACACATCCGCAGCCATTGCGCTGGTGCGTGAGCTCACGGGGCTCACGGCCCTCGACGTGACCCGCCCCGAGGGGGCGGCGCGTCTCGAGGCGCTCTTGCGCGAGCGCCTTTCAACGGACCCGGCTTCGGTGTAGGCTTTCTCGATGAATCGCGGTTTCACCATGGTCGGGACGGATGGCCGCCCTTAAACTGTCCTGGAGCGAGCGCCGGGCGCTGCGTCGCCTCGTCGGCCGGGAGATTCCTGCGGGCGACATCAAGGCGGACCATCTGGAGCTTTTCCTGGCGCACGGCCTGGTCGAGGAGGGGGACAGGGGATACATCCTCACCCTGCGCGGACAGCTCGAGATCCTGCGCCAGCGCTATCGCGGCGTGCGTCCCGCCAAGCCGACGTCCTGAGAGCCTGTGCGGCGGGCTCCATCCCCCCGGGGACCGGGAGCGCGCATTCACCAAGCGCGAAAGCAACAGTGTCTTGCAATCCGAGCACGGTTGCGCTCGGGCGCCGGATTGGGCAGTCTTGGGCCTCTCCTCCGCCGCGGGGGCGGGGG
>JALUTE010000208.1 GCA_027058255.1 Methyloligella sp.
ACCCGGACTCGGCGTGCACGAGCCCGCGCTCGATCAAGTGCTCAACGTGCGCGAGCACGGAGAGCGCGGCAGCGTGCGCGACGCCTTCGTCGATATCGGAGTAGACCCTTTTCACCATTTTTCCAATAGTCGCGGCCCCATCGCGAATGGCCGTGAGCACGCTCGCCTCGCGCCACTCCCGGTGCACCAGATAGGCCTTGATGACCCGATGCGGCGTGCGCACCGCCTCGCCATGGCCGGGAAGCAGCCGATCGCCGCGCCAGTCCAGCAGCCGCGAGAGCGAGGCGAGATAGGTGCCCATATGCCCCTCGGGCGGCGCGACGACGGAGGTGTTCCAGCTCATGACATGGTCGCCCGAGAACAGCACGCCCGAGCCGTCCAGGGCGAAACAGAGATGATCCGGCGCATGGCCCGGCGTGTGCCAGGCTTCGAGCGACCAGCCGCGCCCCGCGATCCGTGCGCCGTGCGCGAGCGCGATGTCGGGGGCGAAATCGTCCGTCACGAACCGCTCGCCGCTCGGACTACGGTCGCCGTCGCCGTCGAGGGTGCGTGCCGGGGGGCGCGGAAAGGCGCAGGTTATGGCGCCCGTTTCCGCCGCAAGGGCAGCGAGGCCGCCCACATGGTCGCGATGGGCGTGTGTGAGCAGGATGTGAGTGATGCGCCCCGGCGCGGCGGCGGCCAAGAGGGCCTCGAGATGGGCCTCGTCCTCGGGGCCCGGGTCGATCACCGCGATCTCGTCCGTGCCCACGAGATAGGTGTTGGTGCCGCGGAAGGTGAGCGGGCCGGGATTGCCCGCGAGCACGCGCCGCACGCCCGGCGCCACGGGCACCGCCTCGCCGACGCGGGCATCCATGTCACGATTGAATGGCAGCGGCTCGGTCATGGGGCGCACGCTATCGCATCGCCATGTTCGCGCGCAATCGCCAAGCCATGGCTTGGGTCGAGGGCGCACGCCTCGCGCCGGCATGGCGCCGCGTTTGGCCTCACGCCCTGGTGAGGTGTCGCTCACGATGTGTTGGCTCGCCCGTGACCGTGTCGGCGCCCTAGCTTCGGAAGGTTCAGGATCGGATCAGACTTGGCTGCGCAGGAGACGAGCATGAGAACACTTGGTGCAGGAGTCGTCGTGTTTCTCACGACGGTGGCGCTGGCGCATGCGGCGCCGGTCTCTTCGCCGTCCCGCTCCGGAGCGACGGTGCCCGCAAGCTTCGCCAAATCGAAGTGCAAGCGGGGCTATGTCTGGAGCAAGACCAAGAAACGGTGCGTGCGCCGGCGCGTGCGCGGCTCCCACTAGGCTGAACGGCCGCCACCATTTGCAGACCGGAAACAGGCTCGCGCTTGCCCTGCCCGCGAGCAGGCGCGTGCGAGGGCAAGGCCGATCATGCGCCGGAAAACCGCCCGGATGGCCCTCGCGCGAGCCGTTGGCTCCGCGGCGTTTCCGAAGCGCGCCGCCTGTGCCATGTCGCCGGGCTCTTGAAGAGGATGGTCGGAGTGGCAGGATTCGAACCTGCGACCCCCTCGTCCCGAACGAGGTGCGCTACCAGGCTGCGCTACACTCCGCCAGTTCGCATATCATATGGGGCCCGATCCCGCGTGAGACCAGAGCCCGAATGCCGAGCATCACCGGCCGGCATGCGTCGGGAATGACGGCAGGAATCGGGCCATGTCCTAGCGTTCGGCCAACGGCGCTTTCCCTGCCTGCATGGGGTGCCTTATAGCTGCGCTCCGGCCGGGCCGCAAGCGGCGCGATGCCGCCGCAGGCGTGCCGGGGTGGAAATCGCCACAGCCCATTGCGGCCGTGCTGGCAAGGGGCTATGGTCCCGCCCCGCTCTCCCCGTTCATGGCTCCGCCGCACCGATCCGGGGCGGCGGAAGAGGCGGAGCACAAGGCGCATGCTGGGGCGTAGCCAAGTGGTAAGGCATCGGGTTTTGGTCCCGTGATCGCAGGTTCGAATCCTGCCGCCCCAGCCAATATGCTGCCTCAATCGCCATGTCATGTGCTAAGGGATTGCGGCGCGGGCGTGCCGGCCGCGCCCGAAAGCGCTCGGCTTGCCCCCGAGCACGTTCGGCTTGCGCTCGAACGCGTTTGGCTTGCAAGGCGTTGTCCTGGGCATGGAGACAGGCCGACGGACAACCGATCAGGGGAGGAATTTCTTGGCTTTTCGTCATGTGAGAGACGGCGCACCGCCACGGGGGCGGCCCGGCGCATGCGGCCTGGAGGCGACATGCCCTCTGCGCGCACCGGAGTAGATGGCGTGTGGCGCATGATCGTCTTCCTGGTCGGGCTCGTATTCGTCCTGGCGGGAGCGATTGCGCTGCCATTGCCGATTCCGTTCGGCGCGCTGATGTTCGTCGTCGGTTTCGCCATGATCGTGATGTCGAGCAAACGGGTTCGGACCTGGTTTCATGCCTGGCGATTGCGCTCGCCGCGCCTCGATGGGCTTTTGAGCCGGTTCGAGCACTGGCTGCCGGGTGTTCTGCGCCGGGCGCTCGATCCGCGCGAGCGCCGGCGTTGAGGGCCGGACTCAAGGGGTGCGGGGGGTGCGGGGGAGTGCAGGCCGGGTGCCACAGGGCAAGCGAGACGGCGAGGCCGCGTTCCTGGCGCATGGCGACAGGTGAGCGGCGGACGGGCCGCCGGTTTTGCCGTGTCCGGTTTACCGAGTATCGCGGAAGATGGTGCCAGTGGACACAATGCAATTGGCGCCGGGCCCGGCCTTTGTTATGCTCGTTTGGTCTCGTACCCTCTTGGGAGGAGGCCGCCCGTGTTGCAGGGCTCGAGGCGGGAGGGTGCCGTATCGGTGCTTCTGCAACACGTTCTGCGCGGGCCTTGACACAGTGCGCTTGACACAGTGCGCACGGGCCGTGATGCGCCGTGCGCGGGCCATCATGTATCGCGTTGCTCGGGGTGAGAGCTCATGAAACTTTACCGAATTCTCTTGTCATCAGGCGCCGTCGCGGGCCTTGCGGCGCTGTTCCTGGCGGCGGGACCCGGCTATGCCTGCGCCTGCAAGAAGAAGACGGCGGGCTATTTCCAGAAAATGGGCATCGAGGTCGCGGCAGCTGCGACCGGGGTCCTGCCTGGCGTGGCGCAAAGCCTGTCCGGCATCAGCGGGGATCCGGGCCGCGGACGCCTGGTGGCGATCAATCGCAGGAAAGGCAATTGCCTCGCCTGCCACAAGATCTCCAAGCTTTCCGATCAGCCCTTCCATGGGGAGATCGGCCCGAGCCTCGATGGCATTGCGCGGCGCTATCAGGAGTCGCAGCTTCGCCAGCTCGTGATAGACGCGCGCAAGTTCTTCCCCCAGACGGTGATGCCGCCCTTCTATGTGCGCGAGGGCCTCTACCGGGTGGCGACCAAGCATCAGGGAAAGTCGATCCTCACCGCCCAGGAGGTCGAGGACGTGGTGGCGTTCCTCAAGACGCTGCGCTAGCGGCCTTCGGCCGGGCGAGGCGGGGTTGACGGCCTTCAGCGTGGCCGGAAGCGCCGAAAGACGCGCACGGGCGGTGCGCTGGCCGGCGAGCGAAGAGGGATAGGCCCACAGCCGTGCGGTGATCGGACATCAGTGTGAAAGAGAGACGGAAACAATGAAGCGTTTTCACCTGTTTGCAGTTCTCGGTGCTGTCCTCGTGGGGCTTGTTGCGTCCGCAGCGATAGCTCAGGACCGCAAGGCGATCCGGCCGAAGGACAAGGCCAACCCCCTGACCGAGCTGATTTCCGGCTACTATTTCGCGAATCTGGAGACCCGCGGGCTCCAGGATGACGATTTCGACAATCCGGGCTTTCTGTGGGTCGACCAGGGTGCGGCCTTGTGGAAGAAGGTCGAGGGCGGGGCCGGCAAGGCCTGCGCCTCCTGCCACAAGAACGGCGAGCAGAGCATGAAGGGTGTTGCGACGCGCTATCCGGCCTTCAATGGCGACCTCGGCCGGGTGATCAATCTCCAGCAGCGCATCAATCTGTGCCGCGTGAAGCACATGAAGGCCAAGCCGTGGAAGTGGGAGTCCAACGAGCTCCTGTCGATGACGGTCTATGTGAAGCAGTTCTCGCGCGGCATGCCGATGAATGTGAGCATCGACGGCCCGGCCCGGCCCTACTTCGAGAAGGGCAAGGAGTTCTTCAACAGACGGCGCGGCCAGCTCAACATGTCTTGCGCCCATTGCCACGACTTCAACTATGGCAACCGGATTCGCTCGAACCTGCTGAGCCAGGGTCACATCAACGGCTTTCCGACCTATCGCCTGAAATGGCAAAAGGTGGGCTCGGCGCATCGCCGGTTCCGCGGCTGCAACAAGCAGGTGCGCGCCAAGCCGTACAAATACGGTGCCCAGGAATATGTGAACCTGGAGCTCTATCTGGCCTGGCGGGGCAATGGACTTCCCGTCGAGACGCCAGCTGTCCGCATGTGATGCGAGCGCCTATCGAATCTTGCCTTGCGCCCGCCCGCCCGGCGCGCACGCAGCGCGCTCGCCGGCGGTGCGCCGGGCGCGATTGCGACGTTTCGCCCCGCCCCGCCCCTTTTCTATCATTGGAGTTTTTTCGAGGGCTCGCGTTTTGTGACGAGCCTTGACAGGGGAATTTCATTCCTCTTCGCCCGGGTCCGGGCGGTGACGCAGAAGCGCTTTCGTTTCAGGGCGCAGCATTTTTCCTTTTTCGGTTGACTTGGGGAACGCGCTTCCATTCTAATGGGCCGTAAAAGGGCAACCGGTCCGCGCGCCTCGGTGCGGCAGGCTGCCAGAACAAGAACGTTTAGGTGGAAACGCACATTGCGCTCGCAACCACGGATCTAGTGTTTTCTGCCCACGGCGGTGGGCAAGGGGTGCGCCGTGCATGACTGTCGGCCATGGCCGGCCGTCGACGCGTGGGGCAAGAGCAGCAGTACTCTAGGACAAGGCGAGGAAAGGTAAGGATGACGCTTGCAGGAAAAATTCTCAAACTCGGCGTCGCGCTTGCGCTGGCTTTGACGGCCGGATCGTCCGCAGCGCTGGCGAAGAAAAAGAAATGCAAGGACGGGGAGACAACCGAGGTGGCGAGCTACAAGCTCGTCAAGGGAGAGCATCTCGATTACCAGATCCCGAAGCCGCTCAATGGCAAGGGGGGTGATCCCAAGCGTGGCCTCAAATGGATGACCCACCGCCGGCAGGGCAACTGCATCGCCTGTCACGAGGTCAAGAAGATCCTCGCTCTGGCCAAGCCGAACGATCTTAACAGCCTGAAGAAGTATGGCTTCCATGGCAAGATCGGGCCATCCCTCGACGGCGTGGCCAGCCGCTATACCGAGGGCGAGCTTCGTCTGCTGGTCGTCGATCCGAAAAAGGCCTTTCCCGACACCATCATGCCGGCCTTCCACAAGGCGCAGGGCTTCACGCGGGTGCACAAGGATTGCGTTGGGCACGTGATCTTGAGCGCCGACAGGGTCGAGGACGTGGTCGCCTATCTCAAGACGCTGAAATAGGTGGCCGTTGTGCCTGGAATTCTGGACGAAGCCAATGCGAGACGACCCCGTCAGGGAGGAGACACGATGAAGATCATGAAACGGATTGCGCTAGCGGGGGCCATGGTGGCACTCGTGGGAGTGGGGGCCGGCGGCGCCATGGCGGCGGCCGACGGCAAGACGAAGCCCGTCAAGCCCAAGTCCAAGGACCATCCCCTGAGCGAGATCTGGTCCGGCTACCATTACGCCAAGCGCGAGACGCAGGCGATGCAGGACGACGATTTCGCCAACCCGGGCATGGCCTGGTACGACATCGGCGCCGAGCTCTGGACCAAGAAGGATGGCACCAAGGGCAAGGCCTGTGCCGATTGCCACAAGGACGCCGCCACCTCCATGAAGGGGGTGGGCGCCCGCTATCCGGTCTATTACAAGCCGTGGAAGAAGCTGATCGGCCTCGAGGCGCGCATCAATCTGTGCCGGGAGGCGAACATGGGCGCCAAGAAGTGGAAATATGATTCCAACCAGATGCTGGGCATGATGATCTACGTCAAGGCCCAGTCCCGTGGCATGCCCATCAATGTCAAGATCGACGGCCCGGCCAAGCCGTTCTTCGAGAAAGGCAAGGCGTTCTATTATGAGCGCCGCGGCCAGCTCGACATGGCCTGCGCCCATTGTCACGAGGCGTATTACGGACAGAAGATCCGCATGAACATCCTCAGCCAGGGTCAGTCCAACGGCTTCCCGGTCTACCGTCTGAAATGGCAGAAGCCGGGCTCGATCCATCGCCGCTTCAAGGGCTGCAACAAGCAGGTGCGTGCCAAGCCCTTCAAGAAGGGATCGGACGAGTACACCAATCTGGAGCTCTATCTCGCATGGCGTGGCCAAGGCCTCACCGTCGAGACGCCCGCGGTTCGCAACTGACGCACCTGCCGGTGCGACCTCAAGACCGAGGGCGAGGATGCTCTGAGACATGAATTGCGGGAGGCGGCGCGGATCACGCGTCGCCTCTCGTGTTTCTGCGCCCCGATCGCCGCGCTCCGCAACGATCCGGAATCGATCATCCAAGCCAGATCATGGGCCCGGATCATGTGCCCAAACCATGTGCCCAGATCATTTGCCAAGACCGAGGACAAGAGATGCTGACACGCCGTGACTTTCTGACCGTCGCCGCCGCCACTGCCGCCGTCACCGGATTTGGCAGTCGCTTCGCTGCCCTCGCCGCGGGACAGAAAATCACCCAGGCGGATCTGCTGCGCTTCAAGCCCAAGGGCAAGCTCACGATCCTCCACATGACCGACTGTCACGCCCACCTCAAGCCGATCTACTTCCGGGAGCCCTCGATCAATCTCGGCGTCGGCGCGGCGCGCGGCAAGGTGCCCCACCTCACCGGCGAGGAGTACATGAAGCATTTCGGGCTGCAGCCCGGCTCGCACATGGCCTATGCGCTCACCTACACCGATTTCGTCTCCCTCGCCCGGCAATATGGCCGGGTCGGCGGCATGGACCGCATGGCCACGCTGGTCAAGGCCATCCGCGCCGAGCGGGGCGAGGGCAACACGCTCTTCCTCGATGGCGGAGACACGCTGCACGGCTCCTACACGGCGCTCAAGACCCGCGGTGCGGACATGGTACAGGTCATGAACGCGCTCGGCATCGACGCGACCACCGGCCACTGGGAGTTCACGCTGGGTGACGAGCGCGTGCTCGAGCTCTTCGGCGACAAGGACGGGGGCGGCAGCTTCAAGGGCGCCTTCCTCGCCGGCAATGTGTTCGACAATGAGTGGGAGGAGCCGGTCTTCAAGTCGACCAAGTTCTTCGAGCGGGCCGGCGTGAAGATCGCGGTCATCGGCCAGGCTTTCCCGTTCACCCCCATTGCCAACCCCCGCTACATGATCCCCAAATGGTCCTTCGGCATCCGCGAGAAGCAGGTGCGGGCCAATGTGGAGGCCGCGCGCAAGGCCGGCGCCCAGATCGTGGTTCTGCTCAGCCACAACGGTTTCGACGTCGACCGCAAGATGGCCTCGCGGGTCGATGGCATCGACATCATCCTCACCGGCCACACCCACGATGCGGCGCCGCGGCCGACCCGGGTCAACAACACCATCCTCATTGCCACCGGCTCGCACACCAAGTTCCTCTCGCGCCTCGACATCGAGGTTCGCGATGGCCGCATGGTGGACTATTCCTACGCGTTGATCCCCGTCCTGTCGGACGCGATCACGCCCGATCCGCAGATGAGGAAGATCGTGGACGAGATCCGCGCGCCGCATGAAAAGATGCTCCGGACGGTGCTCGGCAGGACGGAGTCCCTGCTCTATCGGCGCGGCAATTTCAACGGCACCTTCGACGATCTCATCTGCAATGCCATGCTCGAGGAGCGCGACGCCGAGATCGCGTTCTCGCCGGGCTTCCGCTGGGGCGCATCTCTGCTGCCGGGCCAGGACATCACATGGGACGATCTCTATTCCGAGACCGCCATGACCTATCCCGCCGTCTACCGGCTGAAGTTCAAGGGCTCGCGGATCAAGGAAATCCTGGAAGACGTCGCGGACAACCTGTTCAATCCCGACCCCTACTATCAGCAGGGCGGCGACATGGTGCGCGTGGGCGGCATGGGCTACACCATCAATGTGGATGCCGGCATGGGCAAGCGCATCAGCGACATGACGCTGCTCAAGACGGGCGATCCCATCGACCCGGATCGGGAATATGTGGTGGCCGGATGGGCGTCCGTGAACGAGGGCACCAAGGGCCCGGCCATTTGGGACGTCGTGTCCAGCTACATTCGTCGCAAGAAAGTGATCTCGGTTCCGCCCAACGATTCGGTTAAGGTGGTGCGCTCTCCCGTCTGATCGGTGGGCGGAGCATTCCGTCGCCGGGCCGATGGCAGGGTGCGGCGCCTTTGTGCCGCAAGCGCCGTGGGTGGGCGCAGGGGCATGACGGGCGGCCCTTGCGCGATGGCGCCGCCTGTCCGGCAGGGTGGGCGCTGCGGCCGGAGCGGAGCGCCGCTGCGGGGCGAGAAGGTGCCCGCGCGACGGGGAAGACGAAGGCGGGGCGAGGACCGGGCTGAGGCGAGGATGGCTGTGTGATGTTGGGCGACCTGCAAATCTATTTCGGAATCGCGATGGCGGGGCTGATCAGCTTCTTAAGCCCGTGCGTGCTGCCCCTCGTGCCGCCCTATCTCGGCTATCTCGGAGGCACCACCCTCGATCAGATGACCGGCGAGCGCGGCTCTGTCGCGCCGGCGGTCTACCGGCGCGTGGTGACCGCCTCCGTCTTCTTCGTCCTGGGCTTCACCACCGTGTTCGTCGGCCTCGGCGCGGGCGCGTCCGTGTTCGGCCAGTTCATCCAGGAGAACAAGTCGCAGCTCGCCATGGTGGCAGGCATCGTGATCATCATCTTCGGCCTGCACTTCCTCGGCATATTGCGCATTCCCCTGCTCTATCGCGAAGCGCGCTATCATACCGACAGCCAGCCGGCGGGCCTCGTCGGCGCCTATGTGATCGGCCTTGCCTTCGCCTTCGGCTGGACACCCTGCGTGGGGCCAATTCTCGCCGTGGTGCTCTCGCTCGCCGCCAATGAGGCCAGCATCGACACGGGCGTCTACATGCTGCTGGTCTACTCCCTCGGCCTTGGCGTGCCCTTCATCCTGGCAGCGGTGGCCATTCGCCCCTTCCTCACCTTCATGTACCGGTTCCGGCGCTATCTCGGCGCGGTCGAGAAGGTGATGGGCGTGCTGCTGGTGATCACCGGGGTGCTGTTCCTCACCGGCTCGCTCAACTGGTTCGGCCAGTGGATGCTCGAGACCTTCCCCGGGCTCGGCACCATCGAGGAGCTCGTGGTGCCCGAGGGGCTGCAGGAGAAGATCATGGAGAAGGGCCTCGGCAATTAGCCTGTGCCCGCCTGCGGGCGCTCGTACCAGGCGCGGCTGCGGGTGACGATCCACACCACCGAGAGCATCACCGGGACCTCGACGAGGACGCCCACCACCGTGGCGAGGGCCGCGCCGGACTGGAAGCCGAATAGGGCTATGGCGGCGGCGACGGCCAGCTCGAAGAAATTGCTCGCGCCGATCAGGGCCGACGGGCCGGCGACCGCATGCGCGACGCCGAGCGCGCGGTTGAGCAGATAGGCGATGGCGGCGTTGAGATAGACCTGGATGAGGATCGGCACGGCGATGAGGAGGATGATGAAGGGCTGGGCGAGGATCTGGCGCCCCTGAAAGCCGAACAGAAGCACGAGCGTGGTGAGCAGGGCCGCTATGGAGACGGGATCGAGGCGGCGAAGCGTGACGAAGAGGGCGCCGGGGCCGCCCGACCGCAAGAGGCGAGAGCGCCAGAGCTGCGCCACGATCACGGGCAGGACGATATAGAGGCCCACCGAGAGCAGCAGCGTCTGCCAGGGCACGGTGATCGCCGAGAGCCCGAGCAGGAAGGCGACGATCGGCGCAAAGGCGAACACCATGATGAGATCGTTGAGCGCCACCTGGCTGAGGGTGAAATTGGCGTCGCCATCGGAGAGGTTGCTCCACACGAAGACCATGGCCGTGCAGGGCGCCGCGGCAAGGATGATCAGCCCGGCGATATAGCTGTCGATCTGGTCGGCGGGCAGCATGGGGCGGAACAGCCAGCCGATGAACAGCCAGCCGAGCAGCGCCATGGAGAAGGGCTTGATCGCCCAGTTGACGAGCAGCGTTACCCCGATGCCCCGCCAGTGCCGCGCCACCTCGTGAAGCGCGCCGAAATCCACCTTCAGCAGCATCGGCACGATCATCAGCCAGATCAGCACGGCCACGGGAAGATTGACCTTTGCGATCTCCATGCGGCCGAGAGTCTGGAAGGCGGCGGGCGCGATCTGGCCAAGAATGATCCCGGCGAGAATGCACAGCGCGACCCAGAGGCTCAGATAGCGCGCGAATACGCCCATGGTCGGTGCCTTGCGCTCTGGCACTGTCGCGCCCGCAGCCGCTCCCGTTCGATCGGACATGCCGTCTAACCCCCGTCCTCGTCGGTGTTTTCCATCTCTTGCGCGTCTTCGGCCCTGTCCGCCTCTCTCGCGGCGTGCGCGCGGCCGATCTCTACGAGCTGCGAGGCGAGCGTGCGCGCATCCATGCTCTCGAAGGGGAGGGTCAGGAGCGCCTCGATGCGCGCCTGAAGGTGGTCGAAGGCCAGGGCGAAGGCACGCGCGATCTCCGCCTCGCTGCCGCTCACGGCGGCCGGATCGGGAATGCCCCAATGGGCCGTCACCGGCGCGCCCGGCCAGACGGGGCAGCTCTCGCCCGCGGCGCTGTCGCAAACGGTGATGACCATGTCCATCTCCGGCGCGTCCGGGCGCGCGAACACGTCCCAGGATTTCGACTCGTATCCGTCAATGGCGAAGCCCTTCCGTGCGAGCAGGGCGAGGGCGTGCGGGTTCACCCGGCCGACCGGGCGGCTGCCAGCGCTCCACGCCTTGAGGCGCCCCTGGCCGAGCCGGTTCGCGAGGGCCTCGGCGAGGATGCTGCGCGCCGAATTGCCGGTGCACAGAAAGAGGATGTTGCGCGCCCGCGCGCCTGCTTCTGCCTCGCTCATGCCCGCTCTCCCCGCAATGCCGCCGCGCCGCGCGCCTTGGATGGGCGGCAGGCGGTTGTCGACAGAACCTCTTCGAGCAAGGCGCCGCAGGTCTCGGGCCGGCCCTGGCAGCAGTCGCGCGTGAGGTAAAGCAGGATGCGCCGCACGCCGTCCATGTCTGCGGCATAGATGATCCGCCGCCCCGCCCGGCGCGAGGAGACGAGGCCGCCGCGCGCGAGCACCGCCAGATGGCTGGAGAGGGTGTTCTGCGGCACGGCGAGCTTGCGTGCGATCGCGCCCGCGGGCAGGCCCTGCGGCCCCTGCCTGACGAGCAGGCGGAAGACGGCGAGCCGGGTCGGCTGTGCCAGGGCGGCAAAGGCCTGGATGGCGTCACTTGTTTCCATAGTTCGAGAACTATCGATATATGAGAGGCGTGTCAATGCGGCCCCTCATTTCGGCCGCTCCATCGGGCCGCGGCGGGCCGTGCCGGTCATGTCCCCTTGCGGGCCGGGGTTGCGGGCTCCGGCCCCAATGCTCATGCCGGCCGTGGCGTCTCGCACCGCGGCCGGCCTGAACCGTCCGGTCGGGGTTGAAAAGCCCGACCGGCGCTGGTGGGGGGATCCCAGAGCCGGCGCAATCGGCCATGCGCATTGACCTTTGGCCGCGGCCCGCGCACAAAGGCCCGTGCGCCCGCGCCTTGCGATCTTGCGGAAAAGCCGGTGTCCATGCCCGTTGCTCATGACACGCCCATTGCGCTCACCATTGCCGGCTCCGACCCCTCGGGCGGCGCTGGCATTCAGGCGGACATCAAGACCTTCGCCGCCTTCCGCGTGCACGATGCGAGCGCCATCACGGCCATCACCGTGCAGAACACCGCCGGCGTGCGCGCGATGCACGCCGTCCCCCCCGCGCAGGTCACGGCGCAGATCGAGGCGGTGTTCGCCGATCTCGATATCCGTGCCGTGAAGATCGGCATGCTCGCCAGCCGGGCCAATGTGGAGGCGGTGGCCGAGGCGCTCGCCGGGCGCGCCGAGGCGGTGCCGATCGTGCTCGATCCGGTGCTCGTCTCCTCGAGCGGTGCGCCGCTGCTCGAGCCGGACGGCATCGAGGCCCTCAGGACGCGGCTTCTGCCGCTCGCGCGGGTCGTGACGCCGAACATTGCCGAGGCGGCCTGCCTGCTCGCCCGCCCCGAGGCGCGCGATCTCGCCGAGGCCGAGGATCAGGCCGTGGCGCTTGCCGCATGCGGGCCGGGCGCGGTGCTCCTCACCGGCGGGCACCTCGCCACGGGGCGCAGCACGGACATTCTGGCGGAGCCGCCCTCACCCGCGGCGCCCGCCCGAGCGCAGCGCCTCGAGGGCGCGCGCATCGCAACGCCCAACACCCATGGCACGGGCTGCGTTCTCTCGGCGGCCATCGCCGCGGGGCTCGCACGCGGCCTTGCGCTCGGCGCGGCCGCGCGCCAGGCGAAGACCTTTCTCGAGGCCGCCCTGAAAGCGGGTGCGCGCCGGCGCATCGGCCGTGGCACGGGTCCGCTCGACACCCTGTTCGCCTTGCCGGCGGAGGGATTCGGGCACGCGGCGGGCCGTTCCGACGCCCGCAGCGAAAGGGGAGGGGAAACCCTTTGAAGGCGGTTGCCGACTCGTGCATGATGATGGCCTTGGGAGGATGGGCGGTCCTGCGCTGCCGCCGGGGCGCGGCCTCTCGATCATGATCACGCGTGACTGCGCGCTCATGCGTGACGGCGCTATGGGTCATTCATGCCGTCTCTCGGATTCGGAATAGAGCGCCTGGGCCTGCCGGCCGCCCGGTGGCCGCGCACGGTCCTGACGATCCTTGCCCTTGTCACGGCCATCGCCGCTTTCGGCATTCCGCGCCTGGAGACCGACGATGCCCTGAGCGAGCTCTTCCGCTCCAACGCCCCGGACTATCTCGACTACAAGACCATGAGTGCCCGCTTCCCGGCGAGCGAGTTCGATGTGCTCGTCGTCGTGGAGGGGCAAAGTCTCATGCGGCCGGAGGCGATCGAGACCATCCGCCTCCTGCATCTGGAGCTCGAATTCGCCGACGCCGTGGCGGGGGTGCTCTCCTTCCTCTCCATGCGCGACCAGCCGGGGGCGAGCGGCTTTCCGCCGCCCATCGTGCCCGACGCAATACCGCGCGGGCCGGCCTTCGACCGGCTCATGCAGCGCGTGCTCGACCATCCCCTGATAAGGGGCAAGTTCCTCTCGGTCGGCTCGGGCGGCAGCGACCTGACCATACTCGTCCTCTCCCTCAAGCAGGATGTGGTGGCGAGCAAAGGGCTCAGCGCGTCCATCGCCGAGATCGAGTCCATCGCCCGCGAGACGCTGCGTGGAACGGGGCTCAGGGTCTCGCTTTCCGGCGCCCCCGTCATGCAGCTCGAGATCCGCAACGCCATCTTGCGCGACCGCATCATCTACAACATTGTCGGCTTTGTCGTGGGCTTCCTGATCTGCCTCGCCTTCTTCCGCCGCCTCTCCCTGGTGATCATCGCCAGCCTCTGTCCGGTCATATCCGTCGTCCTGGCGCTCGGGCTGCTTGGCCTGGCGGGTCAGAAGCTCAATACCTTCATCAATGTCATCCCGACGCTCGTCATGGTGATCGCCTTCTCCGACGCCATGCACATGGTCTTCTCGGTGCGCCGGCAGCTTCGCGAGGGCGGAACGGCCGGCGAGGCGGCGCGCCACGCCGTTCGTGTCATCGGGCCGGCATGCGTGCTCACCTCCCTCACCACGTCCCTGGCGCTCCTTTCCCTGGTGCTCACCGATTCCGCCCTCATTCGCGATTTCGGCTTCGCGTCAGCCTTCGCGACACTGCTTGCTTTCGTGTCCGTCATCCTCGTCGTTCCGGCACTGAGCGTGCTCTGGTTTCACGATGGCGAGGCCTTCCGGCGCGGCGAGCGCGGGCGCGAGCGGGGGCTCGCCTGGCTCGATCGCGGCTGCGAGAGCTTCGCCCATTGGGTGGAACGCCACCACGCGCGGGTGGCGGTCACGGGCATTGCCCTGGT
>JALUTE010000209.1 GCA_027058255.1 Methyloligella sp.
GTGGCCGATCCTGCATGGCATCGTGCTCACCCGCCGGCCGCAGCGATCGGGCAGGGCCTATGCGGCGATCTGGGACAGGGCGCGCGACGAGAGCCCGCTTCGCACCTGCACCCGATCCCAGGCGGAGAAGCTCGCCGCCGCCCTCGGCGATCTCGGGCCCGGCCTCACCGTGGACTGGGCCATGCGCTATGGCACGCCCTCCATCGCCTCCCGCCTCGAGGCCCTCATGCAGGCGGGCTGCGAGCGCGTCCTGCTCTTCCCCCTCTATCCCCAGTACAGCGCCACCTCCACCGCGACCGCGAACGATGCCGCCTTTCGCGCCCTCATGGCCATGCGCTGGCAGCCGGCCATTCGCATCGTCCCGCCCTATTACGACGAGCCGGTCTATATAGACGCTCTGGCATCCTCCATGCGCGAGCATCTCGCCAGCCTCGACTTCGAGCCCGAGGTCGTGCTGGCCTCCTATCACGGCATCCCGAGGAGCTATTTCGAGAAGGGCGACCCCTATCATTGCCACTGCCTCAAGACGACGCGGCTCCTGCGCGAGGCACTGGGCTGGGACGAGAAGCGCCTCGTGACCACCTTTCAGTCCCGTTTCGGGCGCGAGGAATGGCTCCAGCCCTATACGGACGAGACCGTCAGGCGCCTGGCGGGCGAGGGGGTGAAGCGGCTCGCCATCGTCACGCCGGCCTTCGCGGCCGACTGCCTCGAGACCCTCGAGGAGATCGCCGGGGAGGTGGCCGAGATCTTCCGCGAGGCGGGCGGCGAGCGGTTCTCTCTCATCCCCTGCCTCAATGACAGCCCCGCCGGCATGCGCGTCATCGAGCAGCTCACCCGCCGCGAGCTCTCGGGCTGGCTCTGAGGCGCCCCGCTCCGCACGCCATCGTCCCGGATGGCGTGCAGCATGCGAGGGGTGCGCCGCCATCTCTCATTCGGATCGGCCGCAATCGCTTGTTTACGTTACCGAAGCCTTTGGTCTCTAAAAACGGTCGAAAAGGCCTCCTATATCGGAGGACCCCCCGTTTTCGAGGAGACATGCCATGTCTGGCGCTGACATCTTCATCTATCTTCTCGTCTTCCTGGTTGCGAGCGGCCTCTACTCCGCGGTCAAGATCGTGCCCCAGGGCTACAATTACACGGTCGAGCGCTTCGGAAAGTTCACCCGCAGCCTCACCCCCGGCCTGCACATCCTCATCCCCTTCATGGATCGCGTCGCCTACAAGATGAACATGAAGGAGCAGGTGCTGGACATTCCGAGCCAGGAGGTCATCACCAAGGACAACGCCATGGTCCGGGTGGATGGCGTCGCCTTCTACCAGGTGCTCGATGCCGCCATGGCCTCCTATGAGGTGAACAATCTCGAGCATGCCATCACCAATCTCACCATGACCAATATCCGCACGGTGATGGGCTCCATGGATCTCGACGATCTCCTGTCCAATCGCGACGAGATCAATGCCCGGCTGTTGCAGATCGTGGACGATGCGACCGACCCCTGGGGCGTGAAGGTGACGCGCATCGAGATCAAGGACATCGAGCCGCCGCGCGATCTGGTGGACGCCATGGCGCGGCAGATGAAGGCCGAGCGCGAGAAGCGCGCTCAGATTCTGGAGGCCGAGGGCGAGCGCCAGGCGGAGATCCTGCGTGCCGAGGGCGCCAAGCAGTCCCAGATTCTGGAGGCCGAGGGGCGCAAGGAGGCCGCCTTCCGCGATGCCGAGGCACGCGAGCGGTCTGCCGAGGCCGAGGCGGAGGCGACCCGCATGGTCTCCAAGGCCATCGCCGAGGGCAATGTCCAGGCGATCAACTATTTCGTCGCCAACAATTACGTGGAGGCCCTCAAGGCGCTTGCCTCGGCCGAGAACCAGAAGGTGATGATGATCCCCCTCGAGGCGAGCGCGGTCATCGGCTCCATTGCAGGTCTTGCCGAGATCACCCGCGAGACCTTCGGCGCCGGCGGCGATGGCGGCGCCAATGGCCGCGGCCGGGCGCGAGCGAAGGGCGGTGCCGTCCCGCAGGTCTGACGGCATCGACGTGCGCGGATGCCGCTCCGTGGACGCCGAGAGCGGCGATCCGGGCCATGGCCATGGGAGGCGACGGGCCAGGCGCGGGGGCGTCGATCGACCGGCCCCGCCCCCGACCGGACCGGGACGGCGGGCCGCGCGCCGGCGGGGTGCGGGCGCGCGCGCCGTGCCCATGCTATAGGGAAGCCCGCAAGGCCGGCCTTGCCGGCGCGTTAGGGAGGGCAAGCGACACATGCAGACATTCGCCAACCTGTTCGGTTTTCTCGGCGCCTGGAACTGGCTGATCGCGGCGCTCATTCTCTTCATGCTGGAGCTGGTGGTGCCGGGCGTCTTCCTGCTCTGGTTCGCCATCGCCGCGGCCATCGTCGGCGTCGTCACCCTCGCCATCGGCATGGCCGTCGCCCTGCAATTCCTGCTCTTTGCGCTCATTGCCGTCGTCTCGGTGTTTCTTGCGCGCAAATATCTGCGCTATGGCATGGCCGACAGCGCTCTGCCCAACCTCAATGTGCGCGGCCGTCAATATGTGGGCCGCGTCGTGGTGGTCGAGCGTCCCATCGCCGAGGGGCGCGGCAAGGTGCGCGTGGGGGACACGCTCTGGACGGCCATCGGCCCGGACCTTCCCGCCGGCGCGCGGGTGCGTGTGACGGGCGTGCGCGGCACGGCGCTTCTCGTCGAGCGGGAGGAGCAGGGCGCCGCCGTCTCCCCCGACGACTTGCCGAAGGCCGGCAGCTTCCACTGAGCCGCGGCCGCGCTTGGGCCGGCCCCGGGCCGCCCGAACTCTGCGACATGTCCGCCGGCCGTGCACCCGCGCGTCCCGAACGCGCCTTGACACGTCCCTCGCAAACGGTGTCTTAAAGCGCGCGCCAGGGTTGCGCAGAGCCTGAGGGCATGGCGCCGATCCGGCGACATTCGGGGGAAGGCGGGGCGAGGCATCATGGCCATAGCATTCGTATTTCCGGGGCAGGGCAGCCAGCAGGTCGGCATGGGCCGCGAGCTGGCGGAGGCCTTTGCGCCGGCGCGCGAGGTCTTCGAGGCGGTGGACGACGCCCTCTCCCAGGGGCTCTCGCGCATCATGTGGGAGGGCCCGCAGGAGACCCTCACCCTCACCGAGAACGCCCAGCCTGCGCTCATGGCCGTCTCGCTGGCCGTCATGGCGACTCTCGAGCGCGAGCTCGGGCTCGATCTCGCAAAGACCGTCGCCCTCGTGGCCGGCCATTCCCTCGGCGAATATTCGGCCCTCGCAGCGGCCGGGGCCCTGGGCCTCGCCGATACCGCGCGCCTCTTGAAGCTGCGCGGCCGGGCCATGCAGGCGGCCGTGCCCATCGGCGAGGGGGCGATGGCGGCGCTGCTCGGCCTCGACCGCGAGCCCGCCGAGGCGGTGGCGCGCGAGGCGAGCGAGGCGGCAGGCGGCGCCGTGTGCGAGGTCGCCAACGACAATGCCCCCGGCCAGGTGGTGGTGAGCGGGGCCCGCGAGGCCGTCGAGAAGGCGGTGGAGATCGCCGCCGATCACGGCGCACGGCGCGCCATCCTGCTCGACGTCAGCGCCCCCTTTCATTGTGCGCTCATGGCGCCGGCCGCCGAGGCCATGGCCGAGGCCCTGGCGGACGTGGATATTGCCGCGCCCCGCGTTCCACTCATCGCCAATGTCACGGCAAGCGAGATCACCGAGCCGGACGACATCCGTGCGCGGCTGGTGGAGCAGGTGACCGCCACGGTGCGCTGGCGCGAATCGGTCGCCCACATGGCCGAGAAGGGCATCACGCAGCTCTTCGAGCTGGGCGCGGGCAAGGTTCTCACGGGGCTCGCGCGGCGCATCGACCGCAATCTCGATGCCGTCGCCATAGGGACGCCGAAGGACATCGAGGCCGTGGCGGATACGCTCGGCCGCTGAGCGGCGAGCAGGAAGCCATGCGGGCGGTTCCGCGATCGGCGTCAACGGGGGAGATATTCCATGTTCGATCTGAGTGGCAAGGGCGCGCTGGTCACCGGCGCGACGGGCGGCATCGGCGAGGCCATCGCCCGCGCCCTGCATGGCCGTGGCGCGAGCGTCGTGATTTCCGGCACGCGGGAGGCGAAGCTCCAGGCGCTCGCCGAGGCGCTGGGCGAGCGGGTGCACGTTCGCCCGTGCGATCTCTCCGACCGCGAGGCGGTGGCAGCGCTCGCGACCGGGGCAGAGGAGGCCCTCGGCCAGCTCGACATCATTGTCAACAATGCCGGCATCACCCGCGACAACATCTTCATGCGCATGAAGGACGAGGAGTGGGATCAGGTGCTCGAGGTCAATCTCACCAGCGCCTTCGTCATCATTCGCACGGCCCTGCGCACCATGATGCGCCGCCGCTATGGCCGGATCATCAACATCAGCTCCATCTCGGGCGTGATCGGCAATCCGGGACAGGCCAATTACTCCGCCGCCAAGGCCGGCATGATCGGCATGAGCAAGGCCCTGGCGCGGGAGGTCGCCTCGCGCGGCATCACCGTCAACTGTATCGCGCCCGGCTTCATCACCACGGCGATGACCGATGCCCTGGGCGAGCGACAGGTTGCCGCCATTGCCGAGCACATTCCGGCGGGCACTTTCGGAAAACCGGAGGACATCGCCGCCGCAACCGTTTATCTGGCCAGCGACGAGTCCGCCTACATGACGGGACAAACCCTTCATATCAATGGAGGAATGGCGATGGTCTGACGGCCCGGCATGGCCCTGCGCCGCATTCTCGGAGCGCCTGCGGGCAGGGGCCCGCGCCGGCTTATGGGGCACGCCAGCACCCTTGCGCAATCGCGCGAAAACGCCGCGCCCCATTGCTGGTCAAGGCAAAAAAAGTGTGATACCTAGCGCCATCCTTTCCGGGGTTTCAGACATGGGCAAGGTGGGCTGGCGTGTCCGACCGGCGCCATGTGAGTAGGCATGCAGGGGCCCTGATCCGGCGGGGGGAGGGC
>JALUTE010000210.1 GCA_027058255.1 Methyloligella sp.
TTGCCAGCCGACCCCCGGCAGGACGGCGGGCGCAGGGCGGGACGCGGCGTCGGCTGGCAAGCTTCAGAAGGGCCTCTCCGACGAGGAGAAGCAGGCGCGGCTTCGTGCGCTGACCCTGGCGCGGGCCCGCGAGGCCGAGGAGAAGGCCGAGGCCGAGCGCCGAGCCCGGGAGGAGGAGGCGCGCCGGCGCGAGGCCGAGGCGGCGGCCAAGGCGAAGGCCGAGGAGGAAAAGGCGAAAGCTGCGGCCGGAAAGGCGGCCGAGGCCGAGGCACCGAGCGAGGAGCCCCCCGCGGCGGAGGCAAGCGCCCCGCCCGCGCCGGCCGAGACGAGCCCCCCGGCCGCCAAGCGCGAGGACAAGGCGCGGGCCCGGGCGCCGAGCGCGCCTGCCGCCCCGGAGCCGGGCGCGCGCCGGGAGACGGGCGCCCGCAAGCCCGAGGTGAAGGCGAAGAAGCCGAAGGCCGAGCGCGCGCCCGCGCGCCGCGCTGCGCAGCCGCGCCGGTTCAAGGGTCGGCTCACCATCAACAACGCCCTCGACGAGGGGCAGCGCGAGCGCTCGCTCGCCTCGCTGCAGCGCCGCCGCGAGCGCGAGAAGGCGCGCCTCGCCGGTGCCCAGCAGCCCCGCGACAAGATCGCCCGCGAGGTGGTCATCCCCGAGGCGATCACCATCCAGGAGCTGGCCAACCGCATGGCCGAGCGTGCGGTCGACGTCATCAAGTACCTGATGAAGCAGGGGCAGATGCACAAGATCAACGACGTCATCGACGCCGACATGGCGGAGCTGATCGTCGAGGAGTTCGGCCATACGGCCAAACGCGTCTCGGAGGCGGATGTCGAGCTCGGTTTCATCGGCGAGGAGGACAGGCCGGAAGATCTGCGCCCGCGTCCGCCGGTCGTCACGGTCATGGGCCATGTGGATCACGGCAAGACCTCGCTGCTCGATGCCATCCGCCATACCGAGGTGGCTTCGGGCGAGGCCGGCGGGATCACCCAGCATATCGGCGCCTATCAGGTGCGCACGCCGTCCGGTGAGACCCTCACCTTCATCGACACGCCGGGCCATGCGGCCTTCACCGCCATGCGCGCCCGCGGCGCCAAGGTGACGGACATCGTCATCCTGGTGGTCGCGGCCGATGATGGCGTGATGCCGCAGACGGTCGAGGCCATCAATCACGCGCGCGATGCGGGCGTGCCGATCATCGTCGCCATCAACAAGATGGACAAGCCGGAGGCCGACCCGAACCGGGTGCGCACCGAGCTTCTCCAGCACGAGATCGTCGTGGAGAGCATGGGCGGCGACGTGCTCGAGGTCGAGGTCTCGGCCAAGACCGGACAGGGGCTGGACGACCTTCTGGAGGCGGTGGCCATGCAGGCCGAGATCCTCGAGCTTGTCGCCAACCCCGACCGCTCGGCCGAGGGCGTGGTCATCGAGGCCAAGCTGGAGCGCGGACGCGGGCCGGTGGGCACGGTGCTCATTCAGCGCGGCACGCTGCGTGTCGGCCACATCATCGTCGCGGGCACCGCATGGGGCAAGGTGCGCGCCCTCATCAACGACCAGGGCCAGCATGTCAAGGAGGCGGGCCCCTCCGTTCCGGTCGAGGTGCTGGGTTTCGGCTCGACGCCCGCCGCCGGTGACCAGTTCGCCGTGGTGGAGAGCGAGGCACGGGCCCGCGAGATCACCGAATATCGCGAGCGCAAGCGGCGCGAGGTCCATGCCGCGGGCATTGGCACCGCGCGCAGCCTCGAGCAGATGATGAGCCAGCTCAAGGAGGCCGGCCGGAAGGAGTTTCCGCTGCTCGTCAAGGCCGATGCCCAGGGCTCCGTGGAGGCGATCGCAGGCGCATTGGAGAAGCTCGGCACCGACGAGGTCGCGGCGCGGATCATTCACTCCGGCGTCGGCGGGATCACGGAGTCGGACATCTCGCTCGCCGCCGCTGCCCGGGCCGTGGTCATGGCGTTCAATGTCCGCGCGAACGCTCAGGCCCGCGCCGCTGCCGAGCGAACGGGCGTCGAGATCCGGCAATATTCGGTCATCTACGACCTGGTGGACGATGTGAAGGCCGCCATGTCGGGCATGCTGGCCCCGACCATTCGCGAGCATCTCCTGGGCAATGCCGAGATCCTCGAGATCTTCAACGTCTCCAAGGTCGGCAAGGTCGCGGGCTGCCGCGTGACGGATGGCAAGGTGGAACGCGGCGCCCATGTCCGCCTCATCCGGGACAATGTGGTCATCCACGAGGGCAAGCTGTCCACGCTCAAGCGCTTCAAGGACGAGGTCAAGGAGGTGGTTGCCGGCCAGGAATGCGGCATGGCCTTCGAGGCCTATCAGGACATGCGTGTCGGTGATGTGATAGAGTGCTTCCAGGTCGAGGAAGTCGAGCGCTCCCTCTGAACGCGCCCCGGGGACGGCGAGCGCCCCAGGCGCGCGCGCCGGCAGGGCGCCGGGCTCATCCTTGCCATCGACAAGCGGCCGGCTCCCAAGGGCCAGGGGAGAGGGGCCGCTGACCCCAGAATTGTCCACATTCGGGACGTAAAGTGGGTCGGGATCGTTGTCGTTTGGGGAAGATATGGGTGGCTGGGAGGACGGCTCCCATGGCATGGCCGACGCGTCGGCGTGATCGGAGCACAGGGCGGGCCGGGCGCGCATGGATATGCGCCCAGGCGGTTGTCGGCGTCTGGATGTTCGCGCTCACCTTGAGCATCGATCTGGATTCCCTGCGCCTGCCCTGGCCGCCAACGCACCCAGCCGGCGCCCCCCTCGCCGACATCGTCTCACCAATCCATCACTCACCTCTTGCGCGCTTCGCCCGCCGCTCCACCGCCCTGGCCGACGATGACCACGACAAGGCCGAGAAGGCACGCAAGGAAGCCGAGAAAGCTGCCAAACGCGCGCGTGAGGAGGCGAAGAAGGCCGCCGAGCGGGCACGCAAAGCTGCTGAGAAGGCGCGCAAGGAGGCACGCAAGGCCGCCGAGCGGGCGAGGAAGGCGGCGGAGCGCGCCCGCAAGGAGGCCCGCAAACGAGCCGAGCGCGCCCGCAAGGAGGCCCGCAAACGGGCCGAGCGCGCCCGCGAGCAAGCCCGCAAACGGGCGGAGAAGGCGCGCAAAGAGGCGCGCGAGCGGGCGGAGCGCGCCCGCAAACGAGCACGCGAGCGGGCAGAAAAGGCAAGCAAGGCCGCGCGTCACCGGCGCAAGACGGACCACGCGCGGAAGAAAAGGAGGAGCGCGCGCAAGCGAGACTCGGAGCGCGACAAGGGCCGGCGCGGCGAGAGCAGCCGCAAGGACAAGCGTGTAGCCCGGCGCGAGGCAAAGGATGACGAGCGAGAGAAGACGGACGACTCGTCCAGGCTCGCCGGCACGAAGGACGACGACGGGACGGACGATCGGACGGACAGCCAGGCGGAGGACAGGACCGAGGACGAGAAGGACGGACCCCGCACGACGCGCCCGGCGGAGGACAACGATTGGAGCGAGCCGCCAACCACGCTCGTCGGCTTTGTGGAACGGCTCATCGGCGAATCCGACGATGGCGAGAAGGACCGAGACACGGACGAGCATGCGGACAAGCCGGCGGAGTTGGAAGATGCCGCGTCCGATCTCCAGACCATGGACAGCCGGCAGCGGCAGCCGCAGCCACGACCACGACGCACCGCGCGCCAGCGTCCCTCCGCGTCCGTCGGCCTTCCCGCGCCGCGCCCACCCGCATTCAGAAGCAGCGAGGTCATCGCCATGGGCCTCGGGCCGCGCGAGCTGAATCAGGCCATGCGGCTCGGTTTCGCCGTTCGCCGGTCGACCGTCCTCTCCCATCTCGGGGTGCGCGCGACACGCCTTCGCATCCCGCGCGGCATGAACGTGCTCACGGCGCGCCAGATGCTCCAGGACCGCTTTCCGCGCCACCGCGTCGGCCTCAACCGGCTCTACCACATCTACAAGGCCGCCGACGGGGCGCCCGCATCGCGCCGCACCGGGATGCCCCCGGATGAGGACGCCACGCTGGGCGGGCACGGGAGGCGCAAGGGGGCCGTGCGCTGCTCTCCGAAGCGATGCTTCGGCCCGTCGCTCATCCGCTGGAAGCGCACGCTGCGCTCATGCGGCGCCGGCCTGCGCATCGGCATCATCGACACCGGCGTGGACAACTCACACCCGGTCTTCCAGGGGCGGGGGCCGCATGTGGCGGACTTCATCCCGCCGGGGCGCCGGAAGGCCCCGCGCTGGCACGGCACCTCCGTGCTCTCCATCCTCGCTGGCGATCCAAAGAGCGCGCTGCCCGGGCTTCTGCCCAATGCGGAGTATTTCGCCGCGAACGTGTTCTATCTCGACAGCAAGGGCCGCGTGGAGACCGACACCTACAACATCCTGCGCGCGCTCGACCTGATGAAGGCGTTCCGCGTGCAAGTGGTCAATATGAGCTTCACGGGTCCGCCCGACCCGCTCGTGGCCAAGGAACTCAAGCGCATGAGCGCGGAAGGGACGATCTTCGTCGCCGCTGCCGGCAATGACGGCCCATCCGCCGGGCGCACCTATCCCGCAGGCTATGATGTGGTGGTCTCCGTCACGGCGGTGGATCGCAAGATGCGCGTCTATCGCTATGCCAATCGCGATAGCGCCTTTATCGACGTCGCGGCGCCCGGGGTGCGCATCTGGGCGGCCGAACCTGGAGGGCGCTATGCCTATCGCAGCGGCACCTCCTTCGCCACCCCCTATGTGACGGCCATCCTCGCCGCCGCCTGGGGCCATGGCGTTCCCAACGCCACGCCCAAGCGTCTGCTTCGCGGTCTCGAGATCCGCAAGCTCGGCCGGTCCGATATCTATGGCCGCGGCCTCTTGCTGGCGCCGCGCCAATGCGGCGCGGCGAACCGCCTCGTGCGCCGCTGAGGCCACCACCCGAGAACCAGAACCGCCCTCCCCGCGGGCATCGCCGGGGGCTTCCCCCGGCGATGCCCGCGGGGAGGGCGGTTCTGGTT
>JALUTE010000211.1 GCA_027058255.1 Methyloligella sp.
TGCGCAAGCCGGTCGATGCCTTTTTCGACCACGTGACGGTGAATGCCGAGGACGCGGTCCTGCGCGAGAACCGGCTCCGATTGCTGGCGCAGATCCGCGACGTCACCCGCAAGGTGGCGGATTTCTCCCAGATCGAAGGTTAGGCGAGCGCGACGACGTCCGTGCGTCTCGCCTCGGTGTAGTTTCTCGCGTTCGACGACGCCGGTGCGCCTCAACCCTTGATGGTGACGGTCACATGTTGCGGCCGGCCGGAGGTGGCCCCCTTGGCATCCGCGACAACGACCTCGAATCCCGCGCTCGGCGCGCCACCGTCATGGACAAAGAGAATGCGCCCCTTCTCCAGATCCGCCTGGGTGAAGGTTGTCACGGGCTGGTCCCGTGCCTCGTCGAAGGCGACGAAGCCGCCCGATGCGTTCGATACGCGATAGGTCAGGTCCTCGGCCGCATCGTCGGGATCGAAGGCCGTGAGGTCGACGGTGGTGATGCGCACCGTGCCGCCCTGGCGCACCGAGAGTTCCAGGTCGCCGGCGAGATGGGGCGGGACGTTGCGCAGGGTCGCGCTCAACGTGCCCCCCTGCTCCATGGCGATCTTGTCATATTCCACATCGCCCGCCACGGTGCCCGTGCTGCCGATACGAATGAGCCCCCGGACGTACACATCGCCCTGCATGGTGCCGTTGACCTCGGCGTCCTCCGCCCGCAGCGCGCCATAGACGGCGCCCGCATCGTCGATCAGCACCGACTGCGTCGAGATATCGCCCTGAACGCGCCCGACGATCACGATCCGGCCGTTTCCGCGCAACTGGCCCTCGATCACCGTATCGGGTCCGATGACGCTGTCCTTTCGAGTATCGTCCACCGGTGAGAACTCCTGTCCGATCAGGCGCCTCGCCGCCGCACTGCCCGGGGGCTTCGCCTTGTCTGCCGCGGCAGTCTATCGTGAGAGGTCATGGGGAACAACAAGACACACCTTTTCGTCTACGGCACGCTGACGAGCGCACACGCGGCGCCGCCCCACCGGCTTCTCGCCCGGGCCGGACGGTGCATCGGACAGGGGAGCGTCGCCGGGCTCCTGTTCGACCTCGGCGCCTATCCGGGGCTCGTGCTCACCGAGCACCCCGAGGCACGCAAGCGGGTGCATGGCGAGATCTGGCGCCTCCTCGCACCCCGGCAGGTGCTCCCGCGCCTCGACGCCTACGAGGGCTGCGGGGCGGGCGAGCCCGAGCCGCATCTCTTCGAGCGCCGTCTCGTCGCGGTGCGGCTGGAGAGCGGGCGCGAGCTCGAGGCGTGGGTCTATGTCTACAATGGCGATGTGGCGCATCTGAGGCCCATTCCCGGCGGGCGATGGCAGGGCCCGGCCGGCCCGCGCCGTTGAGATTACCCGAGTGGCCTCGCTTGCCCGGCCTCCAGGGATCGGGTAGAAGGCGTGCCACAGTCACGTCGAGGCGATCGGTCGACACATTCCATGGCAAAGAAGAGGAAGCCTCACCGCCCCAAGGCGCGCCTGCCGAAGGGGATGCGCGATCTCGGGCATGACGAGCTGCGCGCCATGGGCACCATGCTGGCCACCATCGCCAGGGTGTACGAGACCTATGGCTTCGAGCCCCTGGACACGCCCGCCTTCGAATATACCGATGCCCTCGGCAAGTTCCTGCCCGATGAGGACCGCCCGAACGAGGGCGTTTTTTCCTTCGAGGACGAGGACGGCCAGTGGCTGTCGCTCCGCTACGATCTGACCGCACCGCTCGCACGCTATGTGGCCGCGAACTGGGACAGCCTGCCCAAACCCTTCCGCCGCTATCAGACGGGCCCGGTCTGGCGCAACGAGAAGCCGGGGCCGGGGCGTTTTCGCCAGTTCACCCAGTTCGACGCCGACACGGTCGGCACGGACAATGTGGCCGCGGACGCGGAGCTGTGCATGCTCGCCGCCGAGACACTGGAAACGCTCGGCATCGCGCGCGGCGACTATGTGGTGCGGATCAACAATCGCAAGCTCCTCGATGCGGTGCTCGAGCGGGCGGGTATCGACCCCTTCGCCGAGGAGAACGCCCGCCAGCGCCTGACCGTGCTGCGGGCCATCGACAAGCTGGACCGCCTCGGCCTCGAAGGGGTCGAGCATCTGCTGGGCGAGGGGCGCCGCGACGAGTCCGGCGATTTCACCGAGGGGGCCAGGCTCGCGCCCGACCAGATCGAGACCGTGCTCGCCTTCGTCTCGGCCGGTGCCGAGGGGCGCGGCGAGACCCTGGAGGCGCTGGAGCAGCTCGCGGGCGAGAGCGAGACCGGCCGCGCCGGGCTCGAGGAGCTGGCAAACATGGACGCGCTCCTGAGCGCGGCGGGCTTCGGACCGGACCGGGTGCGGATCGACCCCGGCGTGGTGCGCGGCCTCGACTACTATACGGGGCCCGTCTTCGAGGCCGAGCTCACCTTCGAGGCCGAGGGCGAGGACGGCGCCGTGCGGCGCTTCGGCTCCGTCGGCGGGGGCGGGCGCTATGACGGGCTGGTGGCGCGCTTCAAGGGCACGGTGGTGCCGGCGACCGGGTTCTCCATCGGCGTCTCGCGTCTGCAGGCGGCGCTCACCGCGCTCGGCAAGCTCGGGGCGGGCGAGGGCGGCGCGGCCGGCCCCTGCGTGGTGCTGGTCATGGATGGCGAGCGCATCGCGGACTATCAGCGCATGGCCATGGAGCTGCGCGCCGCCGGCATCCGGGCCGAGATGTATGTGGGCAGCTCGGGCATGCGGGCACAGATGAAATATGCCGACAAGCGCGCCGCCCCCTGCGTCGTCATCCAGGGCGAGGAGGAGCGCGCCCGCGGCGAGGTGACCATCAAGGACCTGATCGAGGGCGCGCGCCTTTCGGCCGAGATCGCGGACAACCGGGAGTGGCGGGAAGGCCGGCCGGCCCAGTTCTCCGTCCCCGAGGACGAGCTGGCGGCGGCGGTGCGGGACGTGCTGGCGCGCCACCGCGCGTGACGGGCGGAGCGGACGCAACATGGTGGCAGAATCTGCAAAGCGTTTCGAAGCGCTGGAGGCGCTCGCCGGCACGGTGATGGGGGTTTTCGCCAAGGCCGGCTTCGAGCGCGTGGCGCCCGCCGTGCTGCAGCCGGCCGACGTGTTCCTGGACGTGATCGGCGAGAGCATCCGCGGGCGGACCTACGTGTTCACCGACCCCGATGGCGACGAGCTCTGCCTGCGCCCGGATCTCACCGTCCCCACCTGCCGGCTCTATCTCGAGCGCCATCCCAAGGCCGATGCGCGGGCCCGCTACTGCTACAACGGGCCGGCCTTTCGCTTCCAGCCGGGCGGGGGCGATGCACGCCAGCCGCGCGAGTTCCGCCAGGCTGGCGTCGAGTGCTTCGCCATACCCGAGCGCGAGAAGGTGGAGGCCGAGATCGTCGCCCTTGCGGTCGCGGCGGTGCGGGCGGCGGGCCTCGAGACCTTCAAGCTGCGTTTCGGGGATTTGGGGCTCTTTCGCGCCCTGCTCGAGGCCATCGATATGCCGGAGCGCTGGCGGGCGCGATTGATGCACGATTTCTGGCATCGCGAGGCGTTCCAGGCGTCCCTGACCCGATTCGCCAACGATCCCGGCCATGCGGCGCTCGGCGATCATGCGGGGCTGATCGACCGGCTCGATCCCGAGAAGCCGGACGACGCCGAGGCAGTGGTCGCGGACTATCTGGAGCAGAGGAACATCCCGCTCATCGGCGCACGCACCCTTGGCGAGATCACCGAGCATCTCCTGGGCTATGCCGCCGATGCGCGCGCCGAGCCGCTGAGCGCGGACAAGGTGGCTCTGATCGAGGCCTATATTGCGGTGACGGCGCCGCCCAAGGCGGCCGGGGCGCGCATCGAGGATTTGATGCGCGAGCGGGGAATCGATCTCGGCCCCGCCCTCTCCGCCTATCAGAAGCGGCTCGATCTGATGATGGAGGCGGGGCTCGAGCTGGCCGGCGCGGAGTTCTCGGCCGAGTTCGGGCGCGATCTCGAATATTACACGGGCCTCGTTTTCGAGATCGAGGTGCCGGACATGGGCAAGGCCGGCCAGATCGCCGGTGGCGGGCGCTATGACGGATTGCTGCGGGCCATCGGCGCGCCGCAGGAGGTGCCGGGCATAGGTGTTGCCATCCATACCGAGCGGTTGCTGCACGCGCTGGAAGGCGAAGGGGCGCTGGAGGGCGAGGCCTCATGAGCGAGGGCCGTCTCATACTCGCCGTGCCCTCCAAGGGGCGGCTGATGGAGCGCACCGAGGCGCTCTTTGCCAAGGGCGGCCTTGCCATCGAGCGGGCGGGCAATGCGCGCGGCTATCGCGGCGTCATGCCGGCCCTGCCGCAGGTGGAGGTGGCTTTTCTCTCCGCCTCCGAGATCGCCTATTACCTCAAGTCGGGCCGCGCCCATCTCGGCGTGACGGGCGAGGATCTGGTGCGCGAGCACATCACCCATGCCGAGGACCATGTGGACCGGCTCGCCCGGCTCGGCTTCGGCCGTGCCGACGTGATCGTTGCGGCGCCGGAGTGCTGGATCGACGTTGCCCGGATGGCCGATCTCGAGGAGATCGCAGTGGTTTTCCGGCGCGCGCACGGGCGCCGCCTGCGGGTTGCGACCAAGTACAGAAACCTCACGCGGCGCTTTTTCGCCGAGCACGGCGTGACCAGCTATCGGATCGTCGAAAGCCTCGGCGCGACCGAGGGCACGCCTGCGGCCGGCATGGCGGAGCTGATCGTGGACATCACCACCACCGGCGCGACGCTGAAGGCCAACCATCTGCGCGTTCTCGACGACGGCATCATCCTGAAGAGCGAGGCCAATCTCTTTGCCTCTCGCGCGGCGGACTGGTCGGCCAGCGCCAGCGAGGCCCGCAACGAGATCGTCTCCCGGCTCGAATCCGTGCTCTGACGGCGTCCCGCCGCCACCCCTCCCACGTCGTCCCGCGCCGTGCAGCGC
>JALUTE010000212.1 GCA_027058255.1 Methyloligella sp.
ACATGGAGATCACCCTCGACGAGGCCTATCACGGCAAGACGGCCCAGATCCGTGTGCCGACCAGCGTCACCTGCGAGGCCTGCTCGGGCACCGGCGCGCGGGCCGGCACGCGCCCGAGCATGTGCGGAACCTGTGGCGGCATGGGCAAGGTGCGCGCCTCCCAGGGCTTCTTCACCATCGAGCGCACCTGTCCGAGCTGCCAGGGGCGCGGCGAGGTGATCGAGAATCCCTGCACGGCCTGCAGCGGCTCGGGGCGCGTGACCAAGGAGCGCACGCTCTCGGTCAACATTCCCGCCGGCGTCGAGGACGGCACGCGCATCCCCCTTGCGGGCGAGGGCGAGGCGGGGCTCAGGGGCGGGCCGCCGGGCGACCTCTACATCTTTCTCTCGATCCGCCCGCATGCGTTCTTCCAGCGCGACGGGGCGGACATTTTCTGCCGGGTGCCGATCTCCATGACCACGGCCGCGCTCGGCGGCCATATCGAGGTTCCGACGGTGGATGGCGGGCGCACGCGGGTGCGCATTCCCGAGGGCACGGAGACGGGCAAGCAGTTCCGACTGCGCGGCAAGGGCATGCCGGTGCTCCGCTCCAAGATGGTGGGGGACATGTACATCCAGGTGGAGGTGGAGACGCCGAAGAACCTCACGCGCAAGCAGAAGGAGCTCCTGCGCGCCTTCGACAAGGCCTCCACCGACCACACCCATCCCGAATCCTCGGGCTTCTTCACCAAGGTGCGGGAGTTCTTCGACGGCAAGCTCGATTGACGCGGCCAGTCCGGCCGGGCGGCTCTCATGGGCAGACCGGCTTGGTGGGCGTGGCAACTTGCGGGCCGGCGCTTTGTCCGCGGGGGGACAGGGTGACGCGGTGGCGGCGCAGGCTCCCGGGCGGTATGCTGCTCACAGGAGCCGTGCGGACGGACACATGGCGATGAGAGTGTGCCCATGACCGGTCATGCCATCAAGCTGCTCTTCTTCTCGGGAAGCACCCGGAACGGGTCCTGGAACACCAGGCTGGCAAAGCTCGGCAGCGAGATTGCCGAGGCGAACGGCCTCGATGCGACGCTGGCCGACCTCGCGGACTATCCCATGCCCATCTACAACGCCGATATCGAGGCGGCGGGCATTCCGCAGAACGTGCTGCGTTTTCGCGACCTGCTCGCCGAGCATCAGGGCGTCTTCATCGCCTGCCCCGAATACAACAGCTCCCTCGCACCGCTCCTCAAGAACGCCCTCGACTGGGTCAGTCGCATACCGCCCGAGTCGGGCCGTTCCGATGGCGGCCGTGCCATCTATCACAGCCGCGTCTTCGCCATTGGCGGGGCCTCGCCGGGGCGCTTCGGCGCCATGCGGGCGCTGATCCACTTGCGCCAAGTGCTCTCGGTCGGGCTTGGTGCGCTGGTTCTGCCCGAGATGGTGAGCGTTGCCCATGCCGACCGCGCCTTCGAGGCCAATGGCCATCTCGCGGACAAGGACCAGATGGCCCATTTCAAGACCGTGCTGCAGCGGCTCGCCCATGCGGCGCACTGCATGACCGGCACCTATCTCACCCCATGACGGCGCTCGCCCCCGAGGATCGGCTGATCATTGCGCTCGATTTTCCCGATGTCGGTGCGGCGCGCGCACTTGTCGGCGCGCTCGGGGGACGGGTGCGCGTCTACAAGATCGGCTTCGAGCTCGCGCTCTCGGGCGGCCTCGAGCTTGCGCGCACGCTCGCCGAGGAGGGATGCGAGGTGTTCCTGGACATGAAGCTCCTCGATATCGCCCACACGGTGGAGCGGGCGAGCGCTGCGGCGGCGCGCCTCGGCATGCGTTTCCTCACCGTCCACGGCCATGACCGCAAGACGCTGGATGCCGCGGTGCGGGGGCGAGAGGCGGCCCGGGCCGCGGCGGGCCTGCGCCTGCTGGCCGTAACGGTTCTCACCAGCCTCGAGAAGGCCGATCTGGTCGAGCAGGGCATCGAGATGGCGACGGAGCAGCTCGTGATGCATCGCGCGCGCCTGGCTGCCGACGCGGGTTTCGACGGCGTTGTGGCCTCGGGCCGGGAGGCACGGCTCATTCGCGAGGCCGTGGGCGCCGATTTCCTGATCGTCACGCCGGGCATTCGCCCTGCGGGCGCGCCGCGCGGCGATCAGGTACGTGTCATGAGCCCGGCCGAGGCGCTTGCCGCCGGTGCCGACATGCTGGTCGTTGGCCGGCCGATCACTCGCGCCGGCGATCCGGCCGCGGCGGCCGATGCGCTCCTGCGCGAGATTCGTGACGCAGGCTGAACCTCAGGGCCGATCCCTTGCGCTATCCGCGGACGCGCGTTCCTCGAGGAAATCGCGAACGACATCGAGGGCGCCGTGGTCGAAGAGATCGCTGTGCCCGGCCCTGGGGAAGATCTCCAGGCGCTTGGGCTCGCGCGCGGCGGCGAACAGGGCCCGGCCGAGCGCGACCGGCACCACCCGATCGCGCGCGCCGTGCAGGATGAGGAGCGGCGCCGCGATGCGGCGGATGTATTTGATCGACTCGTAGCGATCGAGCAGGAAGGGGCGCACGGGGAGAAAGGGATAGGCGCGCTGCGCCACATCCGTGAGCGAGGTGAAGGGCGCATCGAGAATCACCGCCCGCACCCTCCGTGCGGCCGCGACCTGCACCGCCACGCCCGAGCCCAGCGATTCCCCGTAGAGCACGACATCGCGGTCCGGGACGCCCTCGCCTGCGAGCATGTCGAGGACACGAAGCCCGTCGGCCACATTCGCCCGCTCGCTTGGCCGCCCGGTGCTGCCGCCATAGCCGCGATAGCTCAGCATGAGCACGCCATATCCGGCGCGGATGAAGGCGGCGATGCGGGATGCGCGATGGGCGAGGTTGCCCGCATTGCCATGAAAATAGACCAGCGTCGGGCGCTCCGACGGCGCCGGTCGGTACCATGTGACGAGCCGTGCACCGTCTCCGGTCTCGATCAACCGCTCCGCGACCCCGACGAGGCCGAGCGTAGCGGGCGCAACACGGCTCGCATCGGGCAGGTAGATCAGTCGGCGCTGCGTGACGAACATCGTCGCCGCGATGGCGACATAGACGCCCGTGGCGCCTGCGGCGAGCTTGAGCAAGAGGGGCATGGCGTCGCGCCGATCCTGTGGCACCTGAAGGCCCGTAAACGTGCTCCCATGGGCACCCCGTGTGGCACCGACCCGCTAATCCTGACTGCGCACGGCCATGGAGGCCCGCTCGGAGCGGTAGCGCATCCAGGTGAAATAGCCCGAAAGGAGAGCACCGAGCGCCGTGAACACCGAAGAGACCAGCGAGAAAATCGTCGCCCAGGTCTGGATGTCCGACGGCACGCGCTTGAGGACGACGCGCCCGCGCTCTGCGAGCTTCCTGGTGCTGCTGCGCGCCTTGTTGCGGAGCGTCTCGAGGGGGCGCTCGGCGCCGGGTGGTCCGATCACGCGCTCCTTCACCACGAGCTGGGGATGGTAGGTTCGCCAGTAATAGGCGCCTCCGAGAGCCATGAGCGAGACGAAGAGCCCAATGAGAAACAGACGCAGCACGGCCTCCTCCAGCGGATTCGAGCAGCCCGGGGGCGATCACAGCCCCTTTCCATGCGCCCATCTATAGGACGATGGGGCGGTGACCGCAATTGCCGCACCTATGGCGTGTCCAGGGGGCGAAATTGCGGCGCACGGCTCCGCGCTGCACCGCACGAAAAATGACGGGATGCGGATGGGACGATAGGAGGGCGCGGGATGCTGCGTGCTTGCGGAGCGGGCAACGAAAGTCTAACGTTCCCGGCGAGACGGGAGCGCTCGACAACCGCGCCTCTCGCGCAAGGGATGAGGATCGCAATCATGAACAAGTCATCCGACGACCAGGAGACCATGGCGAGGCCCGCCGCCGAGGCGGCCGGCGAGACCCCGTGGCCGACGGAGTTCCGCGTCTCCAAGGAGAAGGACGGCCTGTCGGTCACCTTCTCCGATGGCCGCAGCTATGATTTCACTGCCGAGTTCCTTCGGGTCATGAGCCCGAGCGCCGAGGTTCAGGGGCACGGCCCCGGCCAACGCCAGACGGTGGGCGGCAAGCGCCACGTCAGGATTGCCGACATCGAGCCCGTCGGCAATTATGCGGTCAAGATCGTGTTCGACGATGGCCATGACACGGGGCTCTATAGCTGGCAGCACATCATCGAGCTTGGCGAGGCCAAGGACGCCCTCTGGACCCGCTATCTCGAGGAGTTGGCCGAAAAAGGTCTCATGCGCGAATAGGGGGACGCGCGGTCGGGGCCGTGCGCCAGCGCCGCCCCGCGCGGCCGCGGCCGGCCCGCGATGCCGAAGGCGGCACACGCCAAGGCGGGACCGCCCGCCGGCGGGCGGATCGGCACCGTTCACCTGCGCCTTTCGCTGGTGCGGGTGGCCGCAGCCGGGCGGCACCGGCCCCCTTTTGTCTGTGCGGGGCCAATTCAGCACCTTTAGCGCCGACAACTTGCCGGCTTTTTCGGCAGCCCGCCTTAGCCGAATTCCGTATCTTCCCTCTCGCCAGCAATCCGTTAGTATAGCGGCCGTCCTGAAGGGACGTGACGGGTGGCCTCGCCGGCTGCCTGGCGTGCCGCAATCTCTTCTAATGGGAGGAATGCTATGAAACTGACACATGTCGGGAGGACGGCTGCCTTTGCCGCCGTGCTCGCTCTGGGCGCGGGTATCGTTGGAAGCGGGGCGGAGGCGGCCAAGTTCGTCTCGATCGGCACTGGCGGCATCACCGGCGTCTACTATCCCACCGGCGGTGCCATCTGCCGGCTGATGAACAAGATGCGCAAGAAGACCGGCATCCGCTGCTCGGTCGAGTCCACGGGCGGGTCGATCTACAACATCAACACCGTGCGCGCGGGCGAGCTCGAGTTTGGCGTGGCCCAGTCGGACTGGCAGTACCACGCTTATCACGGCACCTCGAAAT
>JALUTE010000213.1 GCA_027058255.1 Methyloligella sp.
GAAAACGAATGTGGATGGGATGGAACGCTTGCGCAAGCCCGCCGATGCGGGGGAGGGCCTCGCGACCGGCGCGAGCGGCCCTTCGGGTGATGACGCGCCCCTGCCGGGCACGCCCTTTACGCCGCGGCAGGTGCGTCTTCTCAAGATCGTCGTCGCCGTCATGGGCGTTCTGCTTGTGGCGGGCCTCGTCCTGGTGGTGTCGGTGATCGTCTATCGCACGGGGCGGCTGGCCGGCGATGCAGCGGGGCGTGGCCATGGCGTTGCGGGGCGGGCGGCGATGCCCGCCGGGGAGAGGCCGGCCGTCGCTGCGCTGGCCCTTCCCCAAGGGGCGAGGGTCACGGCCATGGCGCTCGATGGCGACCGGCTCGCCGTGCAGGTGGAAAGCCCGGCGGGGGGGCACATCGTCGTGCTCGACCTTGCAACGGGCCGCACCATTGCGCGTGTGCGTCTCACGAAGGGGCCGCGCGCGCCATGAGGGCGGTGTGCGGGCGATCCCATTCCTATGGAAGGCACCCTCTCGGGGCGTCATAAGTGCTTGATCGCCGTGCCCGGCCCGCGTATATGCGGGTTTGCCCGTCACGGCGCCGACTTGCCGCGCGCAGCGCGCATCCGGTCGCTCCCTTCGTCTAGTGGCCTAGGACGCCGGCCTCTCACGCCGGAAACAGGGGTTCGAGTCCCCTAGGGAGCGCCAATCCCCTTCCACCGAAACGCCTGGCCGGAGACGGCGGCGCGCACCCTGTCGCCCGCCGCTCGCGACGCGCGCGCTCTTGCGTGCCGTCTGCTGCCGGCATTCGCCCGGGGACGTGCCGGGCCCACACCGACCCGCCGCCTCCGGGGCCGCAGAGCACAGCCACTGTTGCGGATTTGCAATAGGGGGTAAGAAAACAATGCCCGAAACGGACTCCGCTTCAGAATCTCATGCTCAAAAATTGACTCCAAAAGGTGCCGTGTTTTACACCGTAAGCATTGAGCAACCAATCACGGTGCAACGACGTGGTGCCGCGTCCCGCGCCGCTGGGGCGTGAACGTGGCGCGTGCCGATGCCGCAAGCAACACGCAAAGAGGGGAGTGTGGGGATGTTCAAGATCTTGAAGACCGTCACATTGGCCGCCGGGCTCGTCGGCGCGGCGATCTTGGGGGGCGTCGGTCATGGGCAAGCATCCGAGCCGAGCTGGTCGCAGCCGGGCAATCTGATGATTGGCATGCGCGGCGTCTATCTTGCGACCCAGGAGTCCATCAACAGCGTCAAGTTGAATGGCGTGGCGATTGCCGGGGCCGACGCGGACGTGTCCGAGGCCACGATTCCCGAGCTCGACATCACCTATTTCCTGACGAACTCCCTTGCCGTGGAGGTGATTTGCTGCGTGAGCTATCACCGTGTCACGGGCGAGGGCACCCTGGTCGGCCTGGGAAGCCTGGGCGACACCTGGGTGATCCCGTTGACCATCACGGCACAGTATCACATGGATATGGGCGCCATCAAACCCTATGTGGGCGCCGGCGTGACGGCCGCGATCTTCTTCAATGAGGACGAAGGCGTGGGCATTCGCTCCGCTCTGGGCGCTCAGAGCATGGAGATCGATCCGGCCATCGGCTTTGCTGCCAATGCGGGCGTCGATTTCAGTCTGGGCCACGGCTGGTATGCCAATGTGGATGTGAAGAAGATCTGGCTGAACACCGACGTGACGTGGACCCTTGCGGGCGGCGGCAAGGTCGTCGCCGATGTGGACCTCGATCCGCTGGTCGTGGGCGTCGGTCTGCGCAAGCGGCTCAACCTGTCCGACCTGTTCTGACCCTGGTCCAACCAAGAGGGTCGGGCTCTTCATCAGATATCAGATCCCCGGAGCCGGTCGCCAAGCGACTGGGTGATCGGCACCACGCGGGCCGCCGCCTTCCTCCCAAGGCGGCGGCCGTGCGCGTGGTGCATTTGCGCGGGCCTTGCATTTGCGCGGGATTTGCATCTGCGTGGAGAGGGGCTGGCGCCGCCCATGCGGGCCGCGCGCGGGACGCCGGGGCGCGGGCCGCCCGCTGTTTCTTCCCATCGAACCGCTGCCAAGGCTGGCGCTGCCCGCGCGGGTGCGGGGCGTGCGCGCGCAATCCGGCACGCGCCGGCACGGCGTGCCGCTCGCTCCGGCCGCCGTTCCCGGTCAGCTCATCTCCGCCTTGATGGGCTCGACGAGATCGAGGCGCTCCCAGGAGAAGCCGCCCTCATTGTCCGGCTCGCGGCCGAAATGGCCATAGGCGGCGGTGCGCTCGTAGATGGGGCGCGCAAGCGCGAGATGCTCGCGTATGCCGCGCGGGCTCAGATCCATGATCCGGGCGAGAACGTTCTCCAGGCGGTCCTCGGCGATGCCATTGCCGGTGCCGTGCAGATCCACATAGAGCGAGAGCGGCTTGGAGACGCCGATGGCATAGGAGAGTTGCAAGGTGCATTTCTCCGCAAGCCCCGCCGCCACGACGTTCTTGGCGAGATAGCGGGCCGCATAGGCCGCGGAGCGGTCCACCTTGGTCGGGTCCTTGCCGGAAAAGGCGCCGCCGCCATGGGGCGCTGCGCCGCCATAGGTGTCGACGATGATCTTGCGGCCCGTCAGCCCCGTGTCGCCCTGCGGGCCGCCGATGACGAAACGGCCGGTGGGATTGACGTAAAACTCGTCCTCCGGACACATCCACCCCTCGGGAAGCACGTCCTCCACGAAGCCGCGCACGATCTCGCGCACGCGCTCCTGGCTCACGCTCTCGCCATGCTGGGTGGAGACGACGATCGAGGTTGCCCGCACCGGGCGCCCCTCCTCATAGGCGAGGGTGACCTGGCTCTTGGCGTCGGGGCCGAGCTCGGGCACGGCGCCGGCATGGCGTGCCTTGGACATCTCCTCGAGGATGCGATGGGCGTAGTAGATGGGCGCCGGCATCAGATGGTCGGTCTCGCGGCAGGCAAAGCCGAACATGATGCCCTGATCGCCCGCTCCCTCGTCCTTGTCGCGCGTTGCATCCGCGTCGACGCCCATGGCGATGTCGGCCGATTGCTCGTGCACATAGCATTCGAGCTCGGCCTTGGCCCAGTGGAAGCCATCCTGCTCATATCCGATCTCGCGTACGCATTGGCGCGCCGCCTGCTCGAGGCGGCCGGGCTCAACCGTCTGCGCCGAGCGCACCTCGCCCGCGAGGATGATCCGGTTCGTTGTCGCCAAGGTTTCCACCGCCACCCGTGCGGCGGGGTCGCCGCCGATGTAAAGATCGACGATCGCGTCGGAGATGCGGTCGCAAATCTTGTCCGGATGACCCTCCGAGACCGATTCACTCGTGAACAGATAAGAACTGCGTGGCATGAGACCCCCTGATATCGGCGCGCCATGGCGATGGGTTCCGGCGAGCACTTCGGGTTGGACGAGGCCAGCGATGCGCCTTGTCTGCCCGCGGGCCAGATCCATCGCATGGCCCGCCCGCACGGCGCGCCGCCGGGACGCCCGAATTGCGGCGCCTTCTTGCCGCCTTTGGCCATGGGGGTCAAGAGCCTCGGCCGCGTCCATGCGCCGGGTGAATGGATGCCGTTCGCGCTCGCCCACCATGTCGGCTGGCGCGTTGCGCCCCGGGCAATCCGCGCGCGGAAATCGGGATGCTCAGGAGAGGCACAGGTCCCGGACGCTGCGGCCCGACTTTTCCCCCGCGTTCAACGCTTGGCTTTTCCGCCCCCATTGGCGAGGGAGCGGACGAGGTCGACGATGGAGCGGCGCACCTTGGGGTCTGCGATCTTCACGAAGGCGCGGTTGAGCTCGAGCCCCTCGCGCGTGTTGAGGAAATCGAGAATAAAACTTTCGCTCTCCGCCTCGGCGAAGCCCTCGGCCTTTCCGCCCTTGTGGTTGTTGCCGACCGGGGCCTCCTCGAAGAAGAACTGAACCGGAACCGACATGATCTGCGCGAGCTCGAACAGCCGGCTCGCGCCGATGCGGTTCACCCCCTTCTCGTATTTCTGGATCTGCTGGAACGTCAGGCCCATCTTCTCGCCCAGCTTCTCCTGACTCATGCCAATGATCATGCGCCGCAAGCGCATCCGGCTGCCGACATGAATGTCGATCGGATTCGGCTTCCTTGTGGTGGACACGCGCGCACCCTCCCCCGCCTCAGCCTTCTTGGCCTTGCGGCTCATATTCGTTGTCCGTCCAACCCCAGTCAATCGCGCCCAGTTTGTAAAGTGCTCGCTGAGCTTGTCAAGCGTACTCGGGAAAAAAAACTTCCAGTAGTCCCAATGGATTAGCTTGAGACATATTGCCAATGAACGTTTGCCGTGCAGGCCGGGGCGGTTATGCAACCCGACGCAGTGGGTGCGTCATGGGCTGCGAAGGCGGGCAAGTGCACAAGCGCCAAGCCCGGCGAGAAAGACGAAAAGGAGAAGCCTGCTCCCATAGCGGGCATAGGGCGTGGGCGGCACGGGGCGGGGCAGCGCCGTGTCGATTACGCCGGCCTTGCCGAGTGGCAGGCGGCGCAGAATCCGCCCCATGGGATCGATCAGCGCGGAGATGCCGGTGTTGGCAGCGCGCACGACTGGCAAGCCTTCCTCGACGGCGCGAAGGCGGGCCTGTTGGAGATGCTGATAGGGGCCGGAGCTCGCCCCGAACCAGGCGTCATTGGTGATGTTGAGCAGCCAGGCGGGGCGCGCGTCGGGGGGGAGAACGGCGCCAGGAAAGATGATCTCGTAGCATATGAGCGGCGAGAACGGCGCGAGGGCCCCGACGCGAATGAGCTTTCGGGACGTGCCGGCGGCAAAGCCGCCCTTGAGGCGTGTGAGCTGTTCGAGGCCGATGGCCTCTAAGGTTTCCTGGAAGGGAAGATACTCGCCGAAGGGGACCAGGTGCACCTTGTCGTAAACCGCCTCAAGGCGTGCGCCGGGGCCGAGAACGAGAA
>JALUTE010000214.1 GCA_027058255.1 Methyloligella sp.
CCTCGCGCGCCATGCCGGGCGCCTTGCGCGCGGCCTTGCCATGGTGGTGAACATTCTCGATCCGGCGGTCATCGTGCTCGGCGGCGGCCTCTCGCGCCTTGCCCATCTCTATCGCGATCTGCCGGCGCTGATGGCGCCCTACATCTTCGCCGATCATGCGCATGTGGACATCCGCCCGCCGCGCTGGGGCGATGCGAGCGGCGTGCGCGGTGCGGCCCGCCTCTGGGATGGCGCGCCTTGAGCCATGGTCAGCGTTTGCCCGTCTTGTCCCGCGCCGGACCGCAATCGGTGGGCTCGAAGAACTCGATCTGCCTCAGCGTGCCCCGGATCGAGAACGTGCCATAGTCGATCAGCAGCTTGCGCGTGACGCCATTGGCGTAGATGCGCAGGGCGAGTTCATAGGACGGCATCTGCTCGCCGGAGAAGGTGCCCTCGGGATAATAGGCGATGGAGATCGGCCAGGAGGCAACCCCGTCGAGCCGCTCGGCATTGGGAATGCGGGCCAGCTCCCGGTTCGCCCCCGGCGCCAGGCGATCGCCGATGATGGCCGTGGTGGCATAGACCTTCTCGCCCTTCTCCGATCCGTCATAGAGGTCGGCCTGGAACACCCGCGCACCGGAGAGCGCTGCCTGCAGCAGGCGGATCGAGTGCTGAACCGGAAAGAGGACGCGGGCCGGCAGGTCGAGCCTGCGGGCCTTCGGCTTGGAGAGCGTGACCGTCACGCGCCCGCCGGTGGCCGCGCGCCTTGCATCGCCTGCGGTGACGGCGGAGATGCGGGCATTGCGGTAGTGCGAGGAATTGAAGCGGAAGCGCCGCCCCTCGCCATCCTCCCAGCTCGAGGTGCGCAGATCGGTCACCGTCTCGCGGCCATGCCGGCCGGTCAGGCGCGTCACGAAGCGCATGTTCTGCGTATAGCCCTCGCAGGGCGAGCCCATGAACTCGAACACCATCCGCCCGGTGAGCGCACGCACGCCATTGTTGGATTTGCTGCGCTCGAGGACCATGTCGTAGACGGCGCGGTGCGGCGCGAGATGCACTTGGCCCGTGGTGAGCGTGGCCGCGGGGGCGAGCGCGAGGGCGCGATTGCCGGCGAGGGAGAGCATCGTCGCCAGCATGGCGGCAACCGCGCAGAGCCAAAACCGTATCCTGTTCATTCCTGCTTCCTGTGTCGTCCGAGAGTTGCCCGACGGCCTCGCCCGTCCGGGGGGCGCCCCCGTCTTGCGACTTGCGTCGTGTCCCGCGAACCATAGCAGATCGCGTGCGCCCGCCCAGCCTGCGATCCGCCGGCAGCAGAGCCGTCCCGCGCAGCTCGCCGCGCCCCCAAGGCCCGCGCCCCTCGGCCAAACGCGGTTGCAAAGCGCTGGCCGGTCGCGAAGAATGCGCCATCACCATGGTGACACCAAGACAGGGGCGCAAGTCATGACCACGACGCCTTCGAGCATCGAGGCGCGGCTCGCGGACCTCGGCATCACCCTGCCCGAGGCCGCGCCGCCCGCCGCGAACTACGTGCCGTTTCTCATGGTCGGCGATGAGTTGCACATTTCCGGCCAATTGCCCATGGGGCCCGACGGCCTCGCCCATATGGGAACGGTCGGCGATGGACTGAGCGTGGCGGAGGGGGCCGAGGCTGCGCGCCTTTGCGCGCTCAACATCCTCGCCCAGGCGAAGGCCGCCCTCGGCACGCTGGATCGCATCGCCCGTTGCATCCGGCTTGCGGGCTTCGTCAATGCCGCACCCGGCTTCGAGCAGCATCCGGCGGTCGTCAATGGGGCGTCGGACCTCATTGCGGACGTGCTCGGCGAGAAGGGCCGCCATACGCGCATTGCCGTGGGCTGCGCGAGCCTGCCCTTCAATGCCGCCGTGGAGGTGGAGGCCCTCTTCCTCGTCACGGGCGGGACGGCGGAAGGCGGAACGCCGTGATCGTGCGGCGCGGCGGGGCCGATCTTGCCCCCTTCCTGCGGCCCATCGCCCATCGCGGGCTCCACGACGCCGCGCGCGGGCGCATCGAGAACAGCGCGAGCGCCGCCCGGGCCGCCATCATCAGGGGCTATGGCATCGAGCTCGACCTCCAGCCCGCGCGGGACATGACGCCCATGGTGTTTCACGACGCCACGCTCGACCGGCTCACGGAGGAGGCGGGACCGCTCGAAGCGCGCGATGCGGAGGAGCTGCAGAACATTCGCCTCGCGGGGAGCGAGGACCGGATCCTCACCCTGACTGCGTTTCTTGCGCTCGTGGCCGGCCGCGTGCCCCTCCTCGTCGAGGTGAAAAGCACCGCGCAACCCCGCCCCGCCTTCTGGCGTGCCATCGGTGCGGCGCTTGGCGCATATCGTGGCCCCGCCGCGGTCATGTCCTTCGACCCGCGGGCGGTCGCGGGCGTGGCGCGGCATGTGCCGGCACTGCCGCGGGGGCTGGTCTCCTGCGCCTTCGACAGTGCGCAGGACCGCCAATGGCTCGATGCCCCCACCCGCTTTCGCTTGCGCAATCTCCTCGACCTCGTGGAGGTGGGCGCCGATTTCATCGCCTATGACGTGCGGGCGCTGCCCTCTCTCGCGCCGCTGCGGGCGCGGCGTCATCTCGGCCGGCCGCTCTTTGCCTGGACGGTGCGCACGGCCCGCGAGGCCGCCCGGGCCCGGCAATGGGCCGACGCCATGATCTTCGAGGGCTGGCGCCCCGGCGGACTGCCGGATCACCTCCGGCCGTGATGCGTGACGCGCGGGGCACCAGGCGAGCGGAGCCATCCTGCCGTGACGCGAGGGCGATGCCCCCTTGCCTCAACGCGCCTTGCCTCGGCCCGCCCGCCTCAGCTCGTCCCCCTCAGCTCGCCCGCCTCAGCTCGCCTTGCGGTTCTGGCGGTTCTTGATGAGGTTCTCCACCACCGCCGGCTCGGCGAGGGTCGAGGTATCGCCGAGATTCGAGAAGTCGTCCTCGGCGATCTTGCGCAGGATGCGGCGCATGATCTTGCCCGAGCGGGTCTTGGGCAGGCCCGGCGCGAACTGGATGAGGTCCGGCGTCGCGATGGGGCCGATCTCCTTGCGCACCCACTGCTTGAGCTCCTCCTTGAGCGCCTCCGACGGCTCCTCCCCGGCCATGAGCGTGACATAGCAATAGATGCCCTGCCCCTTGATGTCATGGGGGTAGCCGACCACCGCCGCCTCGGACACCTTGGGATGCGCCACGAGGGCCGATTCGACCTCGGCCGTGCCCATGCGATGACCGGAGACGTTGATCACGTCGTCCACGCGGCCGGTGATCCAGTAATAGCCATCGCCATCCCGCCGGCAGCCGTCGCCCGTGAAGTACATGCCCTCATAGGTGGAGAAATAGGTCTGGACGAAGCGCTCGTGATCGCCATAGACGGTGCGCATCTGGCCGGGCCAGGAGTCGAGCAGGACGAGATTGCCCGACGCCTCGCCTTCGAGCAGTTTGCCGTCGCCATCGACGAGGGCCGGCTTGACGCCGAAGAAGGGGCGCGTCGCCGAGCCCGGCTTGAGCCTGGTGGCCCCCGGCAGGGGCGTGATGAGAATGCCGCCCGTCTCCGTCTGCCACCAGGTATCGACGATCGGGCAGCGCCCCTCGCCGACCACGTGGTAATACCACTCCCAGGCCTCCGGATTGATCGGCTCGCCCACGGTGCCGAGGAGCTTCAGGGACTTGCGGCTGGTGCGCTTGACATAATCATCGCCCGCGCCCATGAGCGCACGGATCGCCGTCGGCGCGGTGTAGATCGTGTTGACCTGGTGCTTGTCCACCACGTGCCAGAAGCGCGAGGCGGTCGGATAGTTCGGCACGCCCTCGAACATCAAGGTGGTGGCGCCATTGGCGAGCGGGCCATAGACGATATAGCTGTGCCCCGTCACCCAGCCCACATCCGCCGTGCACCAGTAGATGTCGCCGTCGTGATAGTCGAACACATATTGGTGGGTGAGGGAGACATAGACGAGATAGCCGCCGGTGGTGTGCAGCACGCCCTTGGGCTTGCCGGTGGAGCCGGAGGTGTAGAGGATGAAGAGCGGGTCCTCGGCGCTCATCTCCTCCGGCGGGCAGTCGGGCGAGACCTTGACCAGCTCCTCATGCAGCCAGATGTCGCGCGAGGGATCGAAGGGCACATCGCCCTTGGTGTGCTGCACAACGAGCACCTTCTCGCCGCCCGGACAGAGCTTGAGCGCCTCGTCCGTGTTCGCCTTGAGCGGAATGGTCTTGCCGCCGCGCACGCCCTCATCCGCCGTGATGACGAATTTCGAGTCGCAGTCGATGATGCGCCCGGCAAGCGCATCCGGCGAGAAGCCGCCGAAGACCACCGAATGCACCGCACCGATGCGCGCGCAGGCGAGCATGGCATAGGCCGCCTCCGGGATCATGGGCATGTAGATGGTGACCCGGTCGCCCTTCTTGACGCCATTCGCCTTCAGCACATTGGCGAATTTCGAGACACGCTCGTGAAGCTGAGCATAGGTGATCTTCTCGTCCACCGTCGGGTCATCGCCCTCCCAGATGATGGCGACCTGGTCGGCGCGGGTGGCGAGATGCCGGTCGATGCAATTGGCGCACACATTCAGCGTGCCGTCCTCGTACCATTTGATGGAGACGTTCTCGCGCGCATAGGAGGTGTTCTTGACCTTGGTATAGGGCTTGATCCAGTCGATGCGCTTGCCGTGCTCGCCCCAGAAGCTGTCGGGATCCTCGACGCTCTGACGGTACATCTCGAGATACTTGTCGTTGTCGACCCAAGCACGCGCAGCCCACTCGGCCGGGACGTCATAGACCTTGGCTTCCGACATGGCGTCTCCCTCCCTGAAGGCACGGAATATCCAACACTGCCGGCATTATGGAGAGAGGCCCAATGGCGGGCAACCGGTCTGTTAGTGGAACGCGTCGAACTGGCCGAA
>JALUTE010000215.1 GCA_027058255.1 Methyloligella sp.
GGATGATGCGTCTCTCGTGAAATGCGCCCTGCCGGCGCGGCCCCGCGCCCGGCTCTCGTGCCTCTGGATGACGATGTGGCAAGCCCCGCCTGAAGGCTGCGCCGGAAAAGCGCATGGGCCACCGGCTTTGTCAAGCGCCGCCCCTGCCGCATCGTGCATGCGCCAGCGCCGTTCGGCGCACCGCCCCGGTGCTCAACTCAGATAGGGCAGGGCGACATAGAGGAAATAGCCATTGGCGGCGAGCGCCGTGCCGATGAGGGCGATCATGACGGAGACCGTCACCAGAAAGGCACCGCCCGCGACGATGCTGGCGGAGGCGACGACAATGGCGATCTGCATGCAGGCGATGGCATAGTCGTAATAGCGCGCCCGGGTCAGCGCCTCGGCGCGGATGGCCTGCTGGGCGCGGGCATCGGCGAGGATCTTCTTCTTCTCTTTCCTGTAGCGCTCTGCCCTCTTCTTGAAGGCCTCGATCTTGGGTGCCGCGCTGCCCGCAGCCCCGTTCGCCTCGAGCAGGGTCGCGGCGATGGTGTAGTCGGTCAGGCGGATGTTCTTGGCCTGGAAATAGGCGAACTGGTTTGCGGCCTCGATATGGGCGGCAAGCGCCGTCTTCGAGGCGTCGTTGGAGAGCATGCTGCACAGCGCCAGGACCGCGGCGAGAACGGCGATATAGATGGCCGTGCTCTGACTGCCGCTCTTCTCGATCCTGTGCTTGATGTCCTCGACCGAGACGCTCATCGGCTCCCTCCCCCATGTGCTGGTTCTTGGTTGGCGCCCCCGGAAGGAGACATTACGCCATCACACCATGGCCCGGCAAAGGGAAACGGTATCCGGCGCCTACCCGCCCGCCGAGCGAGCCGAGCGGGCCGCACGCGCGAGCGCAACGAGCGCCTGGCGGGCCTCGTCCGGGCCCCGGACGGGCTCGGGAAAGTCGATGCGGATGGCCTCGCCCGCGCGCAGGAGGTCGCAGCCCTCCGGGTCGATGCCGGTCATGCGCCAGCCATCGGCCTCTGCCGCACCATGGGCCGCAGCCATGGCCGCAATGGCATCCGCGTGGTCCGCGTTCATATGCGCCAGGATGTCCGGCTCGGCGGCGATCAGCGCCTCGGCCCCGGCGATATCGGTGGCAAGCGCGTCCGCATCGAGGGGCGAGATGCGCCCGAATCCCGCCACCAGATGGCCCCGCTCCATGGCGAGCCGCCAGATGGCGAAATCGGCAAAGCCCGCATAGCCCTCGGCTTCGGGGTGGCGGGCGAGAAAGCGGGCGAGAAGCCGGGCCCGCTCGCTCTCCTCGTCGATGCGGGCGGCGCGGCCGAGCACGGTGAGGCGGGCGCCTTCCAGCGGATCGCCTCGCGAGCCGGTGACGTCGATCAGGACCGAGGCGCGCGGATCGGCCTCGAGATTGCGGGTGTGGACGGCAAGGGTGGAGACGAGGAAGACGGGCGCCCCGTCGGGCGCCGTGGCCGCCAGGATGAGCGAGGCGTGCGGGTGGCCGCTTTCCCGGTCGAGGGTGGCGAGCGCGGCCTTCAGAACCCGCCTTTTCAGCCGCCGCGCCATGCGCGGCGAATCGAGCATCTCGCCTTCCCGATCGCCCGCCTCGGGGCTTATGTCTTTCTGGGGTTTGCGCTTTTGCGACATTCAGCTAACATTCACATCCCATTCATCACCATGCGCCTTGCCACATTTCGCACAAGGTGACGCCATAAAGCGCGTCACACGCGTGGGACACGCAAGGGAAGGCAGCAGGGGCGAGAGCACATGCAAACCAAGAGCACGATCGCACTTGTCGACGACGACCGCAACATCCTGACATCACTGCGCATGGCTCTGGAGGCCGAGGGGTACAATATCAAGACCTACAATGACGGCGCCTCGGCCCTGGAAGGCATGGGCGAGGATCCGCCCGATCTTGCCATTCTCGACATCAAGATGCCGCGCATGGACGGCATGGAGCTGCTGCGGCGCCTGCGCCAGAAGAGCGAGCTGCCCGTGATCTTCCTCACCTCCAAGGACGAGGAGATCGACGAGCTGTTCGGCCTCAAGATGGGGGCGGACGACTATGTATCCAAGCCGTTTTCACAGCGCCTCCTGATCGAGCGGGTCAAGGCGGTGCTGCGCCGGGCCCAGCCGCGCGACAGCGCCGCCGCGGAGGACGGCAAGGGCACGGTGCTCGAGCGCGGCAAGCTCAAGCTGGATCCCGAGCGCCACACCTGCCACTGGGACGGCGCGCCGGTGACGCTGACGGTGACCGAGTTTCTCATTCTCCAGGCGCTGGCGCAGCGCCCGGGGGTGGTCAAGAGCCGCGACGCGCTGATGGATGCGGCCTATGACGACCAGGTTTATGTGGACGATCGCACCATTGACAGCCATATCAAGAGGCTGCGCAAGAAGTTCAAGCAGGTCGATCCGGAGTTCGACGTGATCGAGACCCTTTACGGCGTCGGATACCGCTTCAAGGAAAGCCGCGCCTGAGCCGGAGGCGGCGAGGCACACCCCTTCGTGCGCCTCTGCCAGCCTTCGAGAGCACGCCTGCGGGAGAAAGCCAGTCGCCGACCGCAACCCTCGCCCGTTGCGGGGGTGCATGAGGGCGGCAAGGTGCGTTACGCTTCGCCGACGCGCCGCACGAGGGCGTGCCTTGCCGAAGAGAGCCGAGCATGGCGGTCGATACCGACAAATCCTGGCGCATCGCGGAGTGGATGCGCGCCGCCGATCTGGGACGGGCCCCGGGCCTCGGGCGCATTGCCCGTCTCGGCACGGCGGTGAGGTCGAGCCCGCTGGCGCGCCTGTTCGAGCGCATCTCTCTGCCCCTGCCCTTCTCGAGCCTCGCCTGGCGGATTCTGTTCTTCAATGTGATCGCGCTGGTGATCCTCGCGGTCGGCGTGCTCTATTTCAGCGAGTATCAGGCCTGGCTGATCGGGGCCAAGCGCGAGAGTCTGCGCATCCAGGGCGAGATCATCGCCGCCGCGATCGCCGACCGGGGCATGGCCGAGCGGGGACGGCTTGCCGTCGACACCGACCTTCTTCTGGAAGAGGACGGGGATGCGAGCGCCAATCTCCTGGGCGGCGAGGACGATCTCGCGGCCCTGGAGTTCCCCATCAAGCCGGAGCTGGTGGCGCCGATCCTGCGCCGCCTCATTCAGCCCACCGGCACGCGGGCGCGCATCTACAGCAAGGATGGCACGCTCATTCTCGATTCCGACAGCCTGTTCGCACCCGGCGAGGTGGTGCGTGCGGACCTGCCTGCACTCGACAAGACCGAGACGCCCGGCGCGGGAAAGAGCCTCTGGGCGCGCTTCACGGACTGGCTGTTTCCCTCGGACCTGCCGATCTATCGGGACATCGGGCGCGCCAATGGCAAGGCCTATAGCGAGGTGCGCCTGGCGCTGAGCGGCACGACGACGCCCATGCTCAAGATCAACGAGAAGGGCGAGCAGGTCGTCTCCATCGCCGTGCCGATCCGGCGCATGTCGTCGGTTCTGGGCGCACTGCTGCTCTCGACCCGGGGCGGGGAGATCGAGGGGCTGGTTCGCGCCGAGCAGCTCGCCATCACGCGGGCGGCGCTGATTGCGCTGCTTGCCACCATCGTCTCGACCGTTCTGCTCGTGGTCACCATCGCCCGGCCGCTGCGCCGGCTCTCCAATGCCGCGGACCGGCTGCGCGAGAGCATCCGCGGCGGCCGCGAGCAGATCCCGGACTACACGGACCGCTCGGACGAGATCGGCCATCTCTCCGGCGCCCTGCGCGACATGACCTCGGCGCTCATTCGCCGGATCGAGGCCAGCGAGAAATTCGCCGCCGACGTGGCGCACGAGCTCAAGAACCCCCTCACATCGGTGCGCAGCGCCGCCGAGGTGCTGCCGCGGGTCAGGTCGGAGGACGAGCGCGCCGAGCTCGCCCGCACCATCCAGCACGACGTGCGCCGCCTCGACCGGCTGATCAGCGACATCTCCAACGCCTCGCGCCTGGAGGCGGAAATGGCGCTGGCAGAGGCGGAGCCCGTCGATATCGCCCGGCTGCTCGACACGGTGGTCGGCGTCTTCAACGAGGTGCATGTGCGGGACGGGCAGAGCGTGGTGCTGGAGATCGCCGATGCGCCGCTCGGCTCCGATGCCTATGTGGCCATGGGGCATGACAGCCGGCTCGGACAGGTGATGACCAACCTGCTGGACAATGCGCTCTCCTTCTCGCCGCCGGACGGCATCGTGCATGTGCGCGCCCGCCGCGATGGCCCCATGATCGAGATCACGGTCGAGGACGAGGGACCGGGCGTGCCGGAGGAAGGCGTGGAGCGGCTGTTCGAGCGCTTCTACACGGACCGGCCGGATGCAGCGTCCTTCGGGCAGAATTCGGGCCTCGGGCTCTCGATCTCCCGCGACGTGGTGCTCGCCCATGGCGGCCAGATCTTCGCCGAGAACAGGCATGCGAATGCGGGCAACGGCGAGAAGACCGGCGAGCAGGTCCTCGGCGCCCGTTTCGTGGTCCGCCTGCCTGCGGCCAATCCCGTTCTTGCCACGGCTGGCGGCCAGGGTGGCTGGCGCGGCTGAGACCATACATGCAAGCTGCGTCGCGCTGGGCCAGCGCGGCGTGTTGCTGCTGGGGCCGTCCGGCGCGGGCAAGTCCGATCTCGCCCTCCGATTGATCATGGAATCCGCGCCCGCGGCGGCGCGCGGCGTGCTCGTGGCCGACGACCGGGTGGTGCTCTCGGTCCATGACGGGGCGCTGCGTGCCCATGCGCCGGCACCCATCGCCGGGCGGATCGAGGTGCGCGGGCTCGGCATTCACCGGCTGCCTCACCGCCCATGGGTCCGGCTGGCCCTGGCCGTCGATCTCGTGGCGCGGGAGGCGGTGCCGCGCCTGCCCGAGGTGCCATCCGAACG
>JALUTE010000216.1 GCA_027058255.1 Methyloligella sp.
TCCCTCGCCTCTCGCGCCTTCCTCGCCGCTCGCCAGTCCGCCTTCGCCAGCGGGCTCGGCCGGCCGGCCGGCGAGCCGGCGCACGGCCCGCAAGATCTCCTCCACCTCCATGGGCGCGCCCGTGGAGACGCTGAGGCGGGTCACCGGGCGGCCCAGGGCTCCGCAGACGAGATTGGCGAACTGGCCCTGATAGTTGAGCTCCGGCACGAGCACGTGATCGCAATCGTCGAAGAAGGCGCCGATCTCCTCGACCGGGAGCGGCGAGAGCATGACCACCTTCATGGCCGAGCAGCGAATGCCCTCCCTCTGGGCGGTGAACATGGCCTCGAGGATCTCGCCGAATGTGGAGCCCCAGCCGAGGATGCCCACATCCACCCGCCCCGCATCGCCAAAGCGCTTGAAGCAGGTGAGATCCGGCGTCTGGAGTGCGCTTTTCAGCTTCTCGTGCCGCTTGGCGTTCATGGCCATGTGGATCTCGGGCTTGTCCGAGGGGCGCCCGAGGGCGTTGTGCTCGAGGCCGGTGACCGTGTGCATGAGCCCCGGCTCCCCGGGCAGGGCGCGCGGGCTGATGTGATCCTCGGTGAGGGCGAAGCGCTCGTAGGGCGCACCGGACGGGCGGGCTGCCCGGGAGGTGGCAGTCTTGGCCTTGAAGGGGTTCTTCTCCGGCGGGATGACCGTCTCGTAGCGGTTGGAGAGATAGAGGTCCATCAGGACGATGACCGGAGTCTGGTGGCGCTCGGCGATCTCGAACGCCTTGCCGGCGCAGCGGTAGCAGCCCTCCACATTGGTGGGGGCGAGCACGATGCGCTGGGCATCGCCCGAGGAGCCGAAAACCGCCATGTTGAGATCCGATTGCTCGGTCTTCGTGGGCATGCCGGTGGAGGGTCCGCCACGCTGGCTGACGATGATCACCGCCGGCACCTCCGCCATCACGCCGAGGCCCATCATCTCCGCCATCAGGGCGAGCCCCGGGCCGGAGGTGGCGGTGGCGGCGCGCGCGCCCGCATAGCCGGCGCCAATGGTGGCGGAGATGGCGGCGATCTCGTCCTCGGTCTGGAGCAGCCGTCCGCCCTGTTTCGGCATCTCGACCGCCAGGCGCTCCAGGATCGAGGTGGCCGGGGTGATGGGATAGCCGAAAAAGGCCTCGATGCCGGCATCGAGCAGGCCGCGCACCACGGCGCCATTGCCGGTCATCATTTGCGCCCGCTCGCCATCGGCGCCCGCGCTCGGCGGGCGGATGACCACGTCATCGAGCTTGAAGACACCCTTCGCCGCCTCGAAACCTGCATCGAAGGCACGGATGTTGGCTTCCACCACGGCGGCCGGCTTGGTCTCGAACTTGGCGGCGATGGTGCGATGGAAGGCCTCGCGCGGCAGGTCGTAGAGCCGGGCGATGTAGCCGAGCACGACGATATTGCGCGAGCGTGCCGAGTTGGTCGCCTGCTCCGAGATGTGACGGATGGAGAGGCCATAGGGAATTTGCGCCGGGCGCAGATGCGCACTCATATGGCCGCCCTCGGGCACGTGGGCGATGGGGCTGTCCTCATAGATGATGGCGCCGAAGTCGCGAACCTCGCCCGCATGGGCGATGGCGTGGCCGTCATTGAGGGAGATCAGCACGTCCGACTGGCGCTTGAGGGCATAGGTCTGCTCTGTGGAGACGCGAATGCGCGAGATGCATTTGCCGAAGCCGCGGATCTCCGCCGGATAGATGTCGAAGGCGATCACCTTGTAGCCGATGAGTGCCATGGCGCGCTTGACGATGTCGCCCGCCGCAATGGTGCCGTCTCCGGCAGAGCCGCAGATTGCAATCTGAATGTCGGTCGGCTGGGTCTTGCTCACCGCTCTTGCCTTCTCAATGATCCCAGAACGTGGACCGTAGGCGCCCCGCCTCGTCCACCGTGAGGCCGTTCTCGGTGCTCGCCTCGAACACCTCGCTCTCGCCCGTCACGTTGCGCGCCGCCAGCTCGCCCATCACCCGCACATTGCGCCAGCCGTGATAGAACTTGTAGACCTTGTCCGCATCGGACCAGATCTGACACACATCGCCTGCCGCCCAGATGCGCTCATTGCTGGTGCGCAAATGCGGGTCCACCAGAAGACCGCGCTCGATGTCGACGCCGGCGCCGAGCATGAACTCCACCGATGGCACGAGGCCGCAAAAGGCCATCACCACATCGCCCGTCACCGCCTCGCCGCTCTCCAGCACGACGCGCCGCGCGGGCTTGCCATCCTCGCCTTTCTCCACCCGCACCGGCGCGCCCTCCGCCACAACGCGGATGCCGGAGCGCTCCAGCGCCTCCAGGAAGGGGCCGCGATCGCCGGGAGCCACGCTGTGCGGCCAGAAGATCTGGTCCGTCGGCACGAGCGTCACCCGGTGGCCGGTCTCGGCCAGGGTGAGGGCAAGATCGAGGCCGATCATGTCGCCGCCCAGCATCACCACCGTCCCGCCCTCGGGAAGGTCCGCCTGCATCTGCATGGCGGCCTCGAAGGAGGCGAAGCCGTGCATGAGGTCGTCATAGTCGGCGAGCGCCTCGGGCAGATAGGCGCGCCCGCCGGCACAGACGAGGAGGCTGTCATAGGCGATGTCCTCGTTGTGGGTGAGCTTCACGAGACCGGCCTTTCCGTCCACGTCGACGACGCGGCTCGCACGGCGCAGGCATATGTCCTGCCTTTCATAGGTCTCGGGCGGCACCGCGAGCAGGCTGCGCCAGTCCCGCGAGCCGCGGAAGATGCGCGGCAGGTCGTAGCGGTTGTAGAAGGGCAGGCGGCTCATGGTGATCATGGTGATGCGCGCATCGCGGTCGCGGGCGCGCAATGTCATGGCGGCGCCGAAGCCGGCGCTGCCCGAGCCGATGATGACATGATGGCGGGTTGCGGTCATGGCGCGCCTCTCGATTTGGCGCGCCTGGCGACCAGCGCGATTTCGACTTCGACGAGACCAGGCATCACACGTCCACCATCACGAAATCCTTGCGGGTGATCGAGATGCAGCGCGTGGGGCACACCTCGTAGCAGGCGCCGCACCGGATGCATTCATTGTTGTCGATCCAGATGGCGCCGACCGCATTCCAGGCCGTGGTCTCGGCGAGCGCGCCATAGGTGCCGTCGGGCCGGATCTCCACCCCTTCCACCATCTTGATGCAGTTCTTCGGCGCCACCTCGATGCAGGCCCGACAATAGATGCAGTTGTCGATGTCGATCTGATAGCTGAGGTTGCACAGATAGCAGCGCTTGGCCTCCTCCACGGCGAGCGTGTGATCGAAGCCCGTTTCCACCTCCTCGGACAGGCTGCGGCAGCGCTCAGGCATGGGCTCGGTGGGCATGTGCTGGCGGGGGATGAAGTCGAAGGCGCGCTCGCGCAAGGGCCGCGCCACCTTCTCGATGCGCACCACGCGTTTGCGGCGCGGCCGGCCCATCAGCCAGGCGTCGATGCCGGCGGCGACGTCGCGGCCCTGACCGACCGCCTCGATCACCGTGCTGGCGCCCTTGACATAGTCGCCGGCCGCGAACACGCCTTCGAGCGAGGTCATGCCGCGTTCGTCGATCTCGGCATTGCCCCAACGGTCGAGGGCAAGAGGGGTGTCGAGAGCGTCGTGCACCGTCTTCTGGCCGATGGCGACGAGAAGCGTATCGGCAGGCTCGACGAACTCGGAGCCTTCGATGGGGATGGCCTTGCGCCGCCCGTCGGCGCGCCAGCCGCCAAGGCGGTTCTGGACGAACTCCACCGCCGCGAGGCGGCCTTGCGAATCGCTCTTGAGCCGGACCGGCGTGCGCAGGCCATGTAGGCGCACGCCTTCCCGCTTGGCCTCGAAAATCTCGTCCTTGGTGACGGGGATGTATTCCTCGGTGGTGCGGATGTGGATGGCAATCTCCTCCGCGCCGAGGCGCCGCGCGACGCGGGCGCAGTCGAGGGCCGTGAAGCCCGCACCGACCACGGCGACGCGCCGGCCGACGGTTTTCTGCGCGCCCCTGTGCAGGTCGAGCAGGAACTCGAAGCCATATTCCACATTGGCGATCTCGCGCACTGCCTCGCCGCTCTCGTCGCCCCGCAGCGGCAAAGGCATGGGCGCCGTGCAGCCCATGGCCAGCATGACGGCGTCGAAATCACGGCGAAGCTCGGACAGGCTCACCTCGCCCGCTCCATTGCCGAAGCGCACGCCCGTCTTGAGGGCAACGCCCAGCCGCAGCGCATTGCGCAGCTCCTCGTGCAGGATATCGCGCGGCAGGCGGAACTCGGGAATGCCATAGGTGAGCATGCCGCCAGGCCTTTGCTCGCGCTCGAAAATCGTCACGTCGTGGCCGAGCAGCGAGAGGTCGTGCGCGGCGGCAATGCCGGCAGGGCCGGCGCCGACAATGGCCACGGTCTTGCCCGAGGGGGCGTAGAGGCTCTCGTTCAGCCGATGGCCGCGATGCTTGAGGTCTGCGGCGGCACGCTTGAGGTGGCAGATATTGACCGGCTCGCCATTGCCGGGCCAGCCATGGCGGCATTCGCTCTCGCAGGGGCGCGAGCAGATGCGCCCCAATATGCCCGGCAGCACATTGGCCTCGCGATTGATCTCGTAGGACTTGCCGTGCTTGTCCTCGAGGATGGCCCAGATATAGGCGGGAACATTGGTGCCGGCCGGACAGGCGGTCTGGCAGGGCACGTTCTCGAGCACCCAGCCGATGTCCCGAGGGTCGTCCGAATAGTAGATCTCGGCCTCGTCCTCGAGCCGCAGCAAAGCCGCGCCATCGGGCTCGGCCGCTCCTGTCCGGTGCCTGACCATCGCGTCTCGCCTCGCTCGCTGCCCGGCTCCTCGCCGCAAGCCCCCAATCGGCCCAGCCCCGAATCATTGTTAGGCGAGTTGGCGCAATTTTCCAG
>JALUTE010000217.1 GCA_027058255.1 Methyloligella sp.
CGCGGCCTTCCGGCGCGGCGAGCGCGGGCGCGAGCGGGGGCTCGCCTGGCTCGATCGCGGCTGCGAGAGCTTCGCCCATTGGGTGGAACGCCACCACGCGCGGGTGGCGGTCACGGGCATTGCCCTGGTTCTCGCCTTCTCCATCATGCACCTGCAGCTCGCACCCCATTACCGCCTGAGCGATCAGGTGCCCGACAACAAGCAGTCCGTGGCGACCTCCGAGCGGCTCGATGCCAAGCTCACCGGCGCCCACCCCCTTCACATCATGATCCGCTATCCGGAGGGCCGGCGCCTTGTCTCCGAGGAGGTGCTCTCGGTCGTCGGCGCCGCGCACGATCTTCTCGAGCGCCACCCCAAGGTGGGCAATGTCTGGTCCCTGGTGAGCCTGCAGCGCTGGCTCGAGAGCGTGGGCAAGGGCGATGGGGAGACCCTGAGCCGCTATCTGCAACGCCTGCCGCATCATCTGACCGGCCGTTTCGTCAACAGGGACGCCCGCTCGGTCCTCGTGACGGGGCGCCTGCCCAATCTCGATGCGGACGAGGCCGTGCCGGTGATGCGCGACCTGCAGAAGCGCCTCCAGGTCCTCGAGCAGCGCCATCCCGGTTACGAGTTCACCGTGACGGGGCTCGTGGCCGTCTCCGCGCTCCGCAGCGCCCACATGATCGGTCAGCTCGATCGGGGGCTGCTGATCGCCATCGTCGTGGTGATCGCGCTGATCGGCTTCGCCATGCGCTCCTTGCGCTTCGCCTTGCTCGCCACCGTTCCGAACCTCTTTCCCATCGTGACCGCCGGCGCGATGCTCTATGTCACCGATCACGGGCTGGAATATGCGAGCGTCATCGCCCTGACCGTCGCGTTCGGCCTGGCGGTGGACGACACCATCCATTTCCTGGCGCGCCTGAGGCTCGAGGAGCGCCGGCTCGCCGACACGCCGGCCGCCGTGATCGCATCCGTTGCGCGCATCGGCCCCGTTCTCATCCTCACGACCCTCGTCCTGGTGGTCGGCTTCGTGGCGACCATGGCGAGCGACCTGCCCGCCATGCGGCTTTTCGGGATGCTCACCATGACCACGCTTCTGGCGGCGCTCGTCGGCGATGTCGTCTTCCTCCCCGCCATCGTGCTCTTCGCCCTCAGGCTGGCGCCGCGGCGAAAAGAGGCTTGAGCGCGCAGGGCACTTCATGCTGTCTTATGCGGCCCGCATGAAGGGAGGCCGCCTGTGCCCCCGAAGGGTTTTGGAGCGGAAAGTCGATGATCAGAAAACGTTCCGCATTCGCGTCCTTGGTGGCCCTGGCCACGTTGGCATTGCTCGCCCCGGGGGCGAGCGCTCCCAGCCGGGCTGCGTCCGACAACCCCTTCTCCATGCTCTCGGGCACGTGGAAGGGTTGGGGCTGGATCGAGCTCTGGAGCGGAGACAAGGAGCGGCTGCGCTGCAAGGTGGTCTACAAGGTGTCGGGGCGCGGCAAACGGGCGAGCCAGGCGCTCCTCTGCGCCAGCACCAGCTACAAGGTGGATGCCCGCGGCACGCTCAGAATCTCCGCCGGGCGCGTGTCCGGAACCTGGGCCGAGAGCGGTTTCGGTGTCGAGGGAAGCGTCAGCGGCACGGCGAAGGGCAAGATGATCCTGCTCGGCCTGGTGGGCGCGAAATTCACCGCCGCCATGGCGATCTCCGTCGACCGCTGCCGCCAGACGGTGACCATCAAGCCGCGCGGGCTGGAGGTCAGGAAGGTCTCCATGGGGCTGAAGAAATGCTGATCCGGCCCGGCGCCACGGCTGGCGATGTCTGTGGCCATTGCGCAACGATCTGCCGAGAATAGGCGCGTCGCCTCCGTTGCCGGACGGCATCACCACCCACGGCCTCACGTTCCATCCCTTCATGTGTGGTCTGGCCCTGCGCCGCTCTGTTTGCAACCTGTTGAGAATATGAGGAAAACCTGGTCGGCCGGTGTGCCTCTCCGGCGGGGTGCCCCGCATCCCGGAACTGTTGCGCGACTGCAACGTCACCTGTGCGATCGTTCCTCGGTCGGTTGCACGGGGAGCCGAAATTTGAAATAAAACTCCCCGACAGGCGGCGGCGCCGGAACGAGCGTGCGGTGACGTGAAGGGGAAGGCAAGGAGCGGTCTCAAGGACCAGTCTAGCGCAAGGGCCGGCGATCGAAGGCACGCGAAGGGCCAGCCAGACGAAGCGCAGTGAGGGCCAGGCGAAGGGTCGGCCAAGCGAAAGGACAGCAAGGGCCAGGCGAAGGACGGAAAGGGAAAGGCAGCCGCCGTTCGGGTTTCCTCTGCAGGGGCGTTCGCAGGATCGGTTTCCATGCGGCGCCCGACGCGGAGAGCGGATGGGTTCACGCCCCGAGGAGGGATGAGGAGGGGCGACGGAACGCGCGGTGAGAGGAGTGCGGCATCGCGAGCCGCCGAGGGATTCGAGGGACGAGCGCGTCTTCGAGGCCGCAGGCCGACGGGATGCGCAAGCTCGGGGGGCGGAACGACAGGACCAACCAAAGGGCGCCAGCCGAATTGGGGGCACTGCGGTGAGGCGTCGTCCTGTCGGTCCGGTATTTGGGGGGGTGAGTCGAAGCCGAACGACCAGGGCACGAGGCTTCGACTCCGCAGGGAAACCGGTCCGGCTCGTCCGGACCGGTTTTTTTGTCTGCGCCGTCTGGTTCACACGTGCGCCCACATCCGCCTGTCGCGCCGGCGCCCCGCCCAGCGGCGCCGCCTCTCCCCGCTCCCGCATGTGTGTGGCGCATCTGTGGCACCCAGGTCACAGTAGCGGGGAAAAGCCCACCCGCATCTCGCCACGCGGCCGGATTTGATTGTGGATACAGCCGCGCCAAGGCTAGTATCCCGGAGAATGGCTGCACAGCGGTTGTCATCCGCGCAGGACGCGGGGACGCAGGCACGCGGGGACCAGGCACGCGGGGACGTTGCTTGGACGCCCATTTGGCGGGGTCGGCGTGGCGCGGTTCGGTGGCGAGCAAGCCAGGAGCGGGCATGCCACCGGGCTCCGCAGGTGGGCGCGGTTCGAGCTGTCGCGCCGAGGTTTGAAGACGTTTGGTTGCGTTTGGTCGGTCGGGGGACGTGCCGGTCGATCGGGGTTCTAGAGGCACCTTGGGGGGTGACACATGCACCGCAAGCCTATGTTCCTTCGCAGATTGGTCGGCGCGACGGTCGCCGCGGCCGGTCTTCTTGCCGCCGTGAGCGCCGCTGAGGCGGGCGGGTTCGCCGTCCGCGAGCAGTCGGCGTCGAGCCAGGGGGCATCCTTCGCCGGATCGGCTGCCGGCCAGGACCTGAGTTCCATGTACTGGAATCCGGCTGCGGTCACCGCCAAGGACGGCATGAACTCGGAGAGCCATTATTCGCTGATATTGCCGTCGTCCAAGCTCACTGCAACCGGAGGCACTTTGCTCAACTCGGGTGATGCGCGCTCGACCGAGATCGGCAAGGATGCGCTCGTCGCCGCGAGCTATTTCAACTATCAGATGGGCGCCATCTATCTCGGCATGTCCACCAACGCACCCTTCGGCCTGGTGACCAAGCCGGAGGATCGCAATTGGGACGGGGCCGTCCTCGCCCGCACCTCGAAGGTGTTCAACCTCGTGGCAACGCCGACCGTCGGCTACAAGGTCTCGCAGGCCATCGCCATCGCCGCCGGCCTGCAGATCGGCTACATGGACGCCAAGTTCAAGTTCGGCCCCAACGCGACCGTTACGCATCCCGTCTTCGGGCCGATCATCACCAACACGAACAATGTGGGCTTCAAGGGAGATGACTACGCCTTCGGTTTCACCCTGGGCGCCCTGTTCTCGCCCGCACCGGGAACCCGTATCGGCGTCGGCTTCCGCTCCAAGATGGAGTACAATCTGCAAGGGCGGTTTTTCGACAATGTCTGCCCGCAGCCGGTCGTTCTGGGTGGCCTAGTCAGCCCCGGTTGCGTTAACGGCAACTTCCTCGCCTCGGCCACACTGACGACGCCCGAGATCGTCACCATCAGCCTGTTGCAGGAGCTGAGCGAGCGCATGCGGGTCATGGCCACCTTCGAGTGGACGAATTGGAGCCGCTTCAAGCAGATCGATATCGTCCCCGGGGCGAGCGGCGTGTTCGGCTTTCCCGCACTTGCAGGCGTGCTCGGGGGAGCGCCGGGGGGTGGTCTCGGCGCCACGGTCGCAGGCCAGCCATGGGCGTCGCTGGTCGCCAATTGGGACGACGGCTGGTACGTCTCCGTCGGGGGCGAGTACGACATGAGCCCTCAGCTCACGGTTCGCGCCGGTGTAGGCTATGAGGAATCGCCGATCCAGAAAGCGACCCAGCGTCTCACCGGTGTGCCCGATTCCGATCGCATCTGGGTCAGTGCCGGCGCAACCTATCGGATGAACGAAAAGATGTCGTTCGATTTGGCGTATACGCACATCTTCATCGACGATTCGACGTTCGACCGCGAATCCATCGCCAACCCTCTCTCGACGCTGATCGGAACCGTGGACTCGAAAGTTGATATTCTCTCGGTCAGCTTTCACTACAAGTTCGGTGCCGTGGCCGAGGAGCCGTTGAAATAGCCCGCACGCGGCATCCTGATCTTGGCCTTGCGGCGCAAGCGCAAGCCGGGGGATGAATAGGCCGGCCCTCAGGGGCCGGCCTTTGCACGGGGCGCGGGTGTCGCCTCGGCACCGGCCATGCGCGGGACGCCCCGTTGTGGCATCGGACCTGACGGGGTGTTGTGGCCGGCGTCGCAGGTGCACGCCCTGCGCCCAATGCCCAGCGCGCAGGAAGTCAAGGGCTCCCGCCCGCTTGATCCGCCCGCCCGCCATCGCCTAACGTTCGGCCCATGCGCGAAATTCTCATCACATTGGGCGCCGTCACCCT
>JALUTE010000218.1 GCA_027058255.1 Methyloligella sp.
GAATATCGCCTCGCCGATCAGGAAGTGGCCGATATTGAGCTCGACGATCTGCGGTATGGCCGCCACCGCGCCAACGGTGTTGTAGGTGAGGCCGTGGCCGGCATGCACCTCGAGCCCCGCCTCGCCCGCGCGCAGCGCGGCAGCCTTGAGGCGGGCGAGCTCGCGCTTGAGACCTTCCGCGTCGCTCTCCAGCGCGGCCTCGCAATAGGCGCCCGTGTGCAGCTCGACAATGTCCGCCCGGGCCTGGCGTGCCGCATCGACCTGGATCGGATCGGGGTCGATGAAGAGGGAGACGCGGATGCCGGCCTCGCGAAGCCGGGCGACGAAGTCCGTGAGCGCCTGGCCGGACCCGGCCACGTCCAGGCCACCCTCGGTCGTGAGCTCCTCGCGCCGCTCCGGCACCAGGCAGCAGGCATGCGGCAGATGCCGGAGCGCAATGGATGCCATCTCCTCCGTTGCGGCCATCTCCAGATTGAGCGGCAGGGTCAGCTCGGTCTTGAGGCGGGCGATATCGGTGTCGGAAATGTGCCGGCGATCCTCGCGCAGATGGGCCGTGATGCCATCGGCGCCGGCCTCCAGGGCCAGGAGTGCGGCCCGCACCGGGCAGGGGTGCCGCCCGCCGCGGGCGTTGCGAATGGTCGCCACGTGGTCGATGTTGACACCGAGTCGGAGATGGGCGGGCATGGCGGGTCGGGACATGGGTTCGGCACCTCGGGGAAACCAACGCCGTCAGGGGGCACCGGCTGGCCATCCTCCGGCGGCCCTGGCGGTCAGGACATGGCCCGCTTGCGATCTTGCGGGTGCGTGGCGATATATTGTCGCCGCCGTGCCTGATATGCATCCACCGCGCGCTTCGTCAAATAGTAGAATATGGCGCCGGCAAGTGCACCAAGCGGGATGCCGCCAATCGTCATGGGCTTGATCAGCGGCCAGAGAATCTCCATGGCGCCGCGCAGCACGTCCGTCGACAGGCCCCAGATGCCAGCCCAGAGCTTCTCGAACCCTTCACCGAGCGTTCGGGCATTGAAATGGCCTTCCTCGCCCAGGATCAGATTGCCGAGATTGTAGGTGGCGATCCAGATGAAGGGGAAGGTGAGCGGATTGCCCACGAAGGTGCCGAAGGCCGAGGCAATGACATTGGCGCGCGAGACCCAGGCCAGCAGCCCGGCGAGTAGGAAGTGGAAGCCCATATAGGGGGTGAAGGAGACGAAGACCCCGTAGGCGCAGCCCAGAGCGATGGCGTGGGACGAGCCCCGAAGGCGCCAGATGCGGCCGAGAACGTATCGGGTGGAGCGTGCCCAGCTCCGCCGCGGCCACAGGGTGACCCGGATGCGTTCTGCGAGCGTTGGCGGATCGCGACGTTTGAACAGCATGTGCGCCTCTGTGGCTTCCTGGCCTATTCGTCTCGGTGTTGCGGGGGAGGTCCGCTTTCCGGTTTTTCGAACTCGCTGCACCGGCCGCGTGATCACGCCCTCGCGCCGGGATGAGCGGGTCTCGCGCGCCCCCATCCGGATTATCCATCGCCAGGGCGTCGCGTGCAATCGTGGCGGGGCTGTCGCAGGGCTGCGGCTCCGGCCGCCTGGTGGTTTGCGTCGCGCAATGGCCCTCGAATGTCAAATGGTGAATGGCCGCATTTTGGCAAGCCGGCCCAACCCGCTCACCGAAAGACCCGCTCGACCCGGCTGACCGCAGGGCGCGCTTTTAAGCCGGTGACGATCTCATTGAGATGCTTGAGGTCCCACACCTCGAGCTCGATCAGCATCTCGGTGAAATCGGCCGCCCGGTGCAGCATTCTCAGATTGTCGATATTGCCGTCGGCCTCGCCGATCACCTTGGCAATCTGGGCGAGCGTTCCCGGCTCGTTGAGGGCCGTCACCACGATCTTGGCCGGAAAGCGCTCGGCACGGCTCTCGTCCACGTCCCAGGTCACATCCAGCCAGCGTTCCGGCTGATCGTCATACCTCTCGAGTTCGGGCGAGTGGATGTGATAGATGCGGATGCCGCTGCCGCGGGTGAGACTGCCGACGATCCGGTCGCCCGGCACGGCGCCGCCCTCCGCGAACTCCACCGGCACGTCGCCGCGATGGCCGCGAATGGGAATGCCGCGGCGCGCGTCGTCCTGCTGGCCCGCAGACTTGCCCGGAATGCGGAACTTGAGGTTCATGACCTTCTTGAGGCTGAACCAGCCCTCCTCGCGCCGGCCAGTGCGCGCCTGGGTGCCGCTGCGCTTGCGCCGGCCGGGCTTGGAGGCGCTGGCCTCCTGGCGCCGATTGCGCAGAGCCCGCCTTGCGGCATCCGGCCTGCGCGGCTCGATGTCGGGAAAGACGGCCCGCACCACGTCGTCGGATGCGAGCTCGCCGCGCCCGACCGCGGCCAGAACCTCGTCCTCGCTCTTCTGGGGCAGCCGATGCAGGCCGCGTGCGAGGAGCTTGTCCTCGTAGCTCTTGCCGATCCGCTCGAAGGCGGCCGAGAGGATGCGCCGGCCGAGCTCGCAATACTGCTTCAGGCGGGCTTCTCGGGTGGCGCGGCGAATGGCGGAGCGCGCCTTGCCGGTGATGGCGATCTTCTCCCAGGCCGCAGGCGGCGTCTGGGCGTCGGAGGTGATGATCTCCACCTCGTCGCCATTCATCAGCCGGGTGACGAGCGGCATGTGCCGGCCGTTGATCTTGGCCCCGACGCAGGAGTGGCCGACGTCGGTGTGGACCGCATAGGCGAAATCGATGGGCGTGGCTCCGGTGGGCAGGGCGATCAGCCGGCCCTTGGGGGTGAAGCAGAAGACCTGATCGTGAAAGAGCTCGAGCTTGGTGTGCTCCAGGAACTCCTCCGGATTGTCTCCCTCGAGCAGGGTCTCCACCAGTCGGCGCAGCCATTGATAGGCATTGGTCTCGGCGTGATCGGCCGCACCATTGCCGCCGCCGTTCACGCCATCCTTGTAGAGCGCATGCGCCGCCACGCCGAGCTCCGCGACCTCGTGCATGCGCTGGGTTCGGATCTGCAGCTCCACGCGCTGGTGGCGCGGCCCGACAATGGTGGTGTGGATGGACTGATAGTCGTTCTGCTTCGGGTTCGACACATAGTCCTTGAAGCGCCCCGGAACCATGCGCCAGGTGGTGTGGACGACGCCGAGGGCGCGGTAGCAGTCATCCACGTTCTCGACGATGATGCGGAAGCCGTAGATGTCGGAGAGCTGCTCGAGGGAGATCTGCTTGTTCTCCATCTTGCGCCAGATGGAATAGGGCTTCTTCTCCCGACCCGTCACCTTGGCCTTGATGTCGTTCTGTTCGAGCTTGGCCTCGAGGGCCGCGAGAATCTCGTCGATCAGGCCCCGGTTCTCGCGGCGCAGCTCCTCGAGCCGGTGCGTGATGGTGCGGTGCGCCTCCGGCTCCAGCCACCGGAAGGAGAGGTCCTCCAGCTCGTCCCTGAGCCACTGGATGCCCATGCGGCCCGCGAGCGGGGCATAGATCTCCAGCGTCTCCTCCGCCACCAGGCGGCGCTTGGCGGGGCGCATGTGCTCCAGCGTGCGCATGTTGTGCAGCCGGTCCGCGAGCTTGACCAGGAGCACGCGGATGTCGCTGGAGATGGCGAGCAGGAGCTTGCGGAAGTTCTCGGCCTGCTCGGCCTTCTTGGAGACGAGATCCAGTCGCTTGAGCTTGGTCAGCCCTTCGACCAGATGGCCGATCTCCTCGCCGAAGAGACGGTCGATCTCGTCCCGGGTGGCGCTGGTGTCCTCGATGGTGTCGTGCAGAAGCGCCGAGGCGATGGTGGCCTCGTCGAGCCGCATCTCGGTGAGAATGGCGGCCACCTCCAGGGGGTGGGAGAAGAAGGGTTGGCCGGAGGCCCGCTTCTGATGGGCATGCGCCTTGCGGGCGTAGTCATAGGCGCGCTCGAGCAGTGCGGCATCGACGCCCGGATCATAGCCCTTGACGCGGGCAACGAGTTCCTGCGGTTGCATCATCGCCGGTCACTCGCACCTCTCCCTGCCTGGACTGCCGGTATCCGCCTCTCCTGCACGCTTCGGCCTGTATCGTCTCGCTCTCGATGGTGCTGCTCTCGATGGTGCCGCACGCGACGGGTTCGGTGTGCTCGTCCCTCGCGGCGTATCGGCCCGCGGGCATGGGACCGGCCTGCGAAGGCCACCCTTGCGCGCGGCTGCGCCCTCGGCCCGCGGGCGTGGCTAGCGGGGGCGCGTGCTGCCAGGCGCTCCCTCGGACGGCGCCGAGCTTTCCATGCCGCGCAGGATCTGATCCTCGGTGAGCGTGTCCATCACGGTGTCCTTGGACGGGTCGTCCTGGCCGAGAAGCGGCATGCCGGGATGCGGCGTGATCCGGGGCGTCGCCTCGGCCTCCGGCTCGTCCATGTCCGCCTTCTTCTGGAGCGAGTGGATCAGCTCCTCCTTGAGGTCGTCGGGCGAGATCGTCAGCTCGGCGATCTCGCGCAGGGCCACGACCGGGTTCTTGTCATTGTCCCGCTCGACCGTGATCGGCGAGCCGGCCGAGATGCTGCGCGCCCGGTGGGCGGCGAGGAGAACCAGCTCGAACCGGTTCGGGACCTTGTCAATGCAGTCTTCGACGGTGACGCGTGCCATCGCGCGATATCCTCATGGCTTCGGGGAGATGAGCTTCGCTTTTATGGACTTTGTGTCCCGCTTGCAAGTTTCAATCGGCCAGATTGAAAAAACGTGCACGGAGGGCGCGGGCCCGCGGGGGCAGGCGGGCGAGAAGCGCGCGGGCGCTCGCGCCCAGGACCGGGTGGTGCCAGGCCGGGGCGATCTGCAAAAGGGGCACGAGCACGAAGGGGCGCCGGTGCAGCTCCCCGTGCGGCAGGACGAGCCTGCGGATGTCGCTCTTGGTGA
>JALUTE010000219.1 GCA_027058255.1 Methyloligella sp.
TCATCGGCCGCGGCGCCCGCCCTTGCCACCCTCGCGCCCGTGTGCCCGACCGCTCATGCGACCGCCCCCAGCCCATAGGCGCCAACCCCTGTCACGCCCTGGTGGAAGCGCAGCTTGCGCAGATACTCGAGCGGGTCCTTGGGGCGCACCAATGCGCCGTCGGGGGTGTTCAGCCAATCGTGGGCCCGTGTCAGCAGAAAGCGCAGCGCCGCCCCGCGCGCAAGCACGGGCAGCGCCTCGAGATCCCCGGCGTCGAGCGGTCGCACCCTGTCATAGGCGCGCAGCAGGGCGCGCGCCTTGGTGACGTTGAAGGCGTTGTCCGGCTCGAAGCACCAGGCGTTGAGGCATATGGCGATGTCGTAGGCGAGCATGTCCGTGCAGGCGAAATAGAAGTCGATGATCCCGGAAAGGCGCGTGCCGAGAAAGAACACATTGTCGGGAAAGAGATCGGCATGGATGACCCCCTCGGCAAGGCCCGAGGGCCAATGGCGGGCGAGATGGTCGAGCTCCGCCTCGATCACGCCCGAAAGCCCCGGCGCGACCTCGTCCGCCCGCGCCGCGAGGCTCTCATAGAGGCCCGGCCAGTCGCCGACGGCGAGGCTGTTGGGCCGGCGCATCGGGAAATCCGCCCCCGCCAGATGCAGCCGCGCCAGCCCGGCCCCGAGCGCCGCGCAATGCTCGGGTCTCGGCCGGCGCACCGAGAGCCCTTCGAGAAAGGTCACCAGGGCCGCAGGCCGGCCCATGAGCTCGCGCAGAACCCGGCCCTCGCGATCAAGCACCGGCACCGGACAGGAGATGCCCCGGGCCGCCAGATGCTCCATCAGAGTGAGGAAGAAGGGCAGATCCTCCCGTCGCACCCGCTTCTCGTAGAGGGTGAGGATGTAGCTGCCCTCCTCGGTATGGACGAGATAGTTGGTGTTCTCCACCCCTTCGGCGATGCCCTTGTAGGAGGTGAGCGCGCCGATGTCGTAGCTGGCGATGAAGGTCTCCAGCGCATCGTCGGGGATCTCGGTGTAGACGGCCATGTTGAGCAAATCCTTCGCTCGGCTCGGGGCGGGACATGTGTCGCAAGGGCGGGCAGACGCCCTCGACGCGCCGCACGGCCCGGAGAACGCCTGCATGCATCATTCCGCCGCGGCATCGCGCAGCACGCGTGGCAGCTTGAACGCGATGCTCTCTGTGGCGGTGGTGACGGTCTCGACCCGGGCATCGAAGCGCGCGCGGAAAGCCTTGATGATTTCGTCCACCAGCACCTCCGGCGCGGAGGCTCCGGCGGTGAGCCCCACCCGGCGCACCCCCTCGAACGCCGCCCAGGGAATGTCCGAGGCACGCTGGACCAGCATGGCCCGGGGACAGCCGGACCGCTCCGCCACCTCCACCAGGCGGCGCGAGTTGGAGCTGTTGGGGGCGCCGACCACGATCATGCGCTCGACCCGGTGCGCAATCGCCTTCACCGCCGCCTGGCGGTTGGTCGTGGCATAGCAGATGTCCTCCTGGTGCGGCCCCTGGATGGCGGGAAAGCGCCGGCGCAGCACGGCGATGATGCCGGCGGTATCGTCCACCGAAAGCGTCGTCTGGGTGATATAGGCAAGCCCCACCCCCTCGGGCGGGGCAACCTTTTCGGCGTCCTCGGCGGTCTCGATCAGCGTCACCGCCCCGTCGGGGAGCTGCCCCATGGTGCCCACCACCTCCGGATGCGCGGCGTGGCCGATCAGAATCACGTGATTGCCGCGCGCAAATTGCCGCTCGGCCTCCACATGCACCTTCGAGACCAGCGGGCAGGTGGCGTCCACATAGAAGAGATTGCGCGCGCGCGCCGCCTCGGGGACCGATTTCGGCACCCCGTGTGCCGAAAAGATCACAGGGGCATCGGTCTCGGGAATCTCATCGAGCTCCTCCACAAAATTGGCGCCTTTGGCCCGCAGGCTCTCCACCACGTATTGATTGTGGACGATCTCGTGGCGCACATAGACGGGTGCACCGAACTTGGCGAGTGCCAGCTCGACGATCTGGATGGCGCGATCGACACCGGCGCAGAAACCGCGCGGTGCGGCCAGAAACAGGGTGAGCGCAGGCCGGCTCTCTCCCGGGTGAGGGGACGGTCGGTAGGGGGCAGGGCCGGGCATGTCTTGACTCCGGGCGATGGATGCGAGCTAAAGGCGAACGGGAGATCGCGGGGGCTTTTGGGGACGGGGGTTCTTTGCCGTACACTCTTTCCGGGCTTGGTGTGATTCGAAAACGATCGGCAATGATCGCGGCGCCATTCGGTGCCCATGGGTGCAACCGGCGGACCCGGCAGCCAATGCCTGCCGATTATGCGGAGCGAACGACCGTGAAGCAATCGTCTATTCCCCGCCCCGTGCCCGGACCGCGCCCTCGAGCAGGGTGGGCGGGGAAACTGGCAATCTGCCTCGGCCTTGTCGCCCTCCTGTCCGGTTGCGGCTTCTCGCAGCTCACCTCGGGGCTCGGCTCGGGCCTGTGGGGCGGCAAGGCCAAACCGAACCCGTCCGTGGCCCCGGCCGTGACAGAGGCGGGGCTGCTCGATGCCGCCAAGGCAGGCGAGGCGGCGGGCGTCGAGGCGGCCATCGGCCATGGCTGCCCGAAATTCGTCATCTGGCCGCGCGATCGCACCATCACCCGCTATGAGGAGGGGCGCGTCGGCGATGGGCTTGCCATCATCCATCGCGGCGAGCTGACCAGAACGGCGCGTGAATGCCGCATCGAGCCCGGGCGTGTAACGGTCAAGTACGGCTTCTCTGGCCGCGTCCTGCTCGGCCCCAAGGGGCGGCCGGGCGCCATAAGGTTGCCGGTGGTCGTGTATGTCACCGACAGGGATCGCGAGAAGGTCCGCACCGAGCGCGTCTTCGTCACGGTGAGCCTCACACGTGACAATCCGATCGGCTATTTCTCGGCGGTGCGGACCGTCACCTTCGATATACCCGTCGGAACCCGGCCTGCCGACTACAAGCTGTTCGTCGCCTTCGACCGGCAGGCCAACGTGCCCCGCCGCCATGGCGCGCGCAGGCCGGGCGCTCGCTGAGCGCACGCGAATCTCGATGCCTGTGACGCCCATCCCGCCCTGCCCTGCCGGGCCGCGGGTCCGCCCGTGCCCTGAATGACGGCTGTGGACACGCCCAACGCGCAATTGACACACCCCTGCCCTGACCTATGATCGACGAGGCTGCGCGAGCAGCCGCAATCGACCAGTCGAATCCCGCGGGAGAGACCGGTCTCTCCTCGATGCCCTCATGCGGCCGGGAGAGCGGACCGGCGCCGAAGGAGCAACCGCCCCGGAAACTCTCAGGCAAAAGGACCGCGAGGAGGATGGCGCTCTGGAAAGCAGCCGTGCGGGACAGGATCTCGCCGGCTCACCGAAGGGGATAACCCCGCCCGGCCTCTCCCTCGCCATGAGACGAGAAGCCTCGGGGGAAATCTCTCAGGTTCCGTGACAGAGGGGGCTAGAACCCTGGCGCTCGCAGGAGCGCCGGGCGGCCCAAGCTGGAACCGGAGCCCGGAGCGCATGCACGACAAGCCCAGCAAGGACGATCCGCGCGGCGGCGCGGGCGGCGGTGGCGGCGGTGCGGCCCCGGCTGCTGCGGCCCAGGGCGCCACGGCATCGCTGGCCCGCACGCCGCTTTTCGACCTCCATGTGGCGCTCGGCGCGAAGATGGTCCCCTTCGCGGGCTATGAGATGCCGGTGCACTATCCGGCGGGCACGCTCGCCGAGCACCGCCATACCCGCGAGAAGGCGGGCCTCTTCGATGTCTCGCATATGGGGCTCGCCGTTCTGAAGACGAGCGAGGCCGCGCCCGGCACGCCGGAGGCCCACAAGGCGGTGGCTGCCGCCATCGAGACCCTGGTGCCCGGCGAGATTGCGCGCCTTGCGCCCGGGCGCATGCGCTACACCGTGTTCCTCAGTGCCGACGGTGGCATCCTCGATGATCTCATGATCACGCGGCCGTGCGAGCCGGACGCCGCGGGATCGCTGTTCCTTGTCGTCAACGCGGCCGTCAAGGCGAGGGATTTCGCCCACGTCGAGGCGCAGCTCGCCGGGCGCGCGCACCTGGAGATCGCCGACGATCGCGCCCTGCTCGCGCTCCAGGGCCCGCAGGCGGCGGCCGTGCTCTCCCGCTTGGTGCCCGAGGCCGCCGATATGGCCTTCATGTCCAGCCTCGGCACACAGATCGACGCCATCCCCGTCACGATCAGCCGGTGCGGCTATACGGGCGAGGACGGTTTCGAGTTGTGCATGCCATCGAACCAGGCCACGGCCATTGCCGAGCGCCTGCTCGGCGAAGCGGAGGTCGCGCCGATCGGCCTCGGCGCCCGGGACACGCTGCGGCTCGAGGCGGGCCTTTGCCTCTACGGCCATGACATCGACGAGACCACGAGCCCCATCGAGGCCGATCTCGCCTGGACCGTGGCCAAGCGCCGGCGCGAGGCGGGGGACTTTCCGGGCGCGGAGCGCATCCTCCGGGAGCTGCGCGAGGGTCCCGCGCGCCGACGCGTCGGCATCCGGCCCGAGGGCCGCGCCGTGGCCCGCGAGGGGGCAATCATTCGCGATGAGGCGGGCGCCGAGATCGGCCGGCTCACCTCGGGGGGATTCGGCCCCACTATCGGCGGCCCCGTGGCCATGGGTTACGTTGCGAGCGGCCATGCCGCGCCCGGCACGGCGCTCCAGGTGGAGGTGCGCGGCAAGGCGGTGCCGGCGCGCGTCACACCTTTGCCTTTCGTGCCCCATCGCTACCATCGCAAGAGCTGAGAGCGCGAACCAGAGACGGAACGAGGAAGGGAGGGATCCGACCATGTCGGACATGCGTTTCACCAGGGAGCATGAGTGGATCCGCGTCGATGGCGACATCGGCACGGTCGGCATCACCGACCATGCTCAGGAGCAATTGGGCGACATCACCTTCGTGGAGCTGCCGGAGGTCGGCAAGAGCCTCGCCAAGGGCGGCGAGGCGGCCGCGGTCGACTCGGTCAAGGCCGCGAGCGAGGTCTATGCGCCGGTCTCGGGCGAGGTGGTGGAGGTCAATGGCGCGCTCGACGAGAATGCGGCCCTCGTCAATGAGGACGCCGAGGGCAAGGGCTGGTTCTTCAAGATGCGGATCGCCGATGAGGGCGAGCTCGACGATCTCATGGATCGCTCCGCCTACGAGACTTTTGTGAAGGAGCAGGCCTGATGCGCTACCTGCCGCTGGAGCCGGAGGACCGCCGCGCCATGCTGGCGCGGATCGGCGTTGCCGACATCGACGCCCTCTTCGCCGACATTCCCGAGGCGGTGCGGCTCGCCGAGCCCCTCGATCTGCCGCCGGGCGCCGGCGAGCTCGAGGTCACCCGCACCATGGAGCGCCTCGCGGCACGCAACACGCCGGCGGGCTCGGTGCCCTTCTTCATCGGCTGCGGCGCCTATCGCCATCACGTGCCCGCCACGGTGGACCATCTCATCCAGCGCTCGGAGTTCCTCACCGCCTACACCCCCTATCAGCCGGAGATCGCCCAGGGCACGCTGCAATATCTGTTCGAGTTCCAGACCCAGGTGGCGCTGATGACCGGCATGGAGGTGGCCAACGCCTCCATGTATGACGGCTCCACCGCCACCGCCGAGGCGGTTCTGATGGCCCAGCGCGTCACCAAGCGCGCCAAGGCCGTGCTCTCGGGCAGCCTGCACCCGCATTATCGCGCCGTGGTGGAGACCCTGGCGCATTTCGGTGAGAGCACTGTCGTCGCCCTGCCGCCTGCGCCGGAGACGATGGGCGGAGGCGAGGCGATCGCCGCCCATATCGACGCCGAGACCGCCTGCGTGGTGGTGCAGATGCCGGGCTTTTTCGGCGATGTGTTCGATCTTTCCCCCATCGCCGCCGCAGCCCATGCGCATGGCGCCCTGCTCGTCGCCGTCGTCACCGAGGCGGTCTCCCTCGGCGCCCTCACGCCGCCCGGCGCCATGGGCGCGGACATCGTGGTGGCGGAGGGGCAGTCCCTCGGCAATGGGCTGAATTTCGGCGGCCCCTATGTGGGCCTCTTCGCCACCCGGCAGAAATTCGTCCGCCAGATGCCCGGCCGCCTGGTCGGCGAGACCGTGGACGCGGACGGGCGGCCCGGCTATGTGCTCACCCTGGCGAGCCGCGAGCAGCATATCCGGCGCGAGCGCGCCACCAGCAACATCTGCACCAATTCCGGCCTCGCGGCCCTCGCCTTCACCATCCACGCCACCCTGCTCGGCGAGGCGGGGCTCGCGCGCCTTGCGACCCTCAACCACGAGAGCGCCATTCTCCTTGCCGAGGCACTGTCCACTGTTCCTGGGGTCGAGGTGCTGAACGAGACCTTCTTCAACGAGTTCACCCTGCGCGTGCCGGGCCGCGCCGCGGCGCTGATCGACGCCCTCGCCGAGAAGGGCGTGCTCGGCGGCGTGCCGGTCTCCCGGCTCCTGCCCGACCGGCCGGATCTCGCGGATCTCGTCATCGTGGCCGCGAGCGAGATCAACACCGATGCCGACCGGGCGCGCTACCGCGACACCCTTGGCCAGATTCTCGCGGAGACGACGTCATGACCAGCCCCACGGACGAGCGCCCTGCCGGTGCCCGCGAAGGCGATGCCGCGTCTTGCCCGGCCGCGCCGGAGACCTTCAGCGGCAATCGGGGCCTCGATATCGAGGAGCCCCTTCTCTTCACGCTGGGGAGCAGCCAGAAGACCGGTGTCGATCTGCCGGAGCCGAGGGGCCTCGCGCCCCGCCTGGACGGCGTTGCGCGGCGCGGCCCCATCGGCCTCAAGGGCCTCTCCGAGCCGGAGACATTGCGCCACTATGTGCGGCTCTCCCGGCGCAACTATGCCATCGACAGCGGCATCTTCCCCCTCGGCTCCTGCACCATGAAGCACAATCCGCGCCTCAATGAGCGTGTGGCGCGCCTGCCGGGATTTGCGGACGTTCACCCCCTCCAGCCGCAGCAGACGGTGCAGGGCGTGCTCGCGCTCATGGACATGCTGAGCCACTGGCTGCTCACCATGACCGGCCTCGAGGCGGTGGCCCTTTCTCCCAAGGCGGGCGCCCATGGCGAGCTGTGCGGCATGATCGCCATCAAGGCCGCGCACGAGGCCTCGGGCGAGGCGGAGAGGCGCCGGGTCGTGCTGGTGCCCGAGTCCGCCCATGGCACCAATCCGGCAACGGCGGCCCTGCTCGGCTATCGGGTGCGCGCCGTGCCTGCCGATTCCGACGGCACGGTCCGGGCCGAGGCGGTGGCGGAGGTGCTCGGCGAGGATGTCGCCGCGCTGATGCTCACCAACCCCAACACCTGCGGCCTCTTCGAGCGCGACGTGGTCGAGATCGCCCGCCTGGTGCATGAGGCCGGCGCCTATTTCTATTGCGACGGCGCCAATCTCAACGCCATCCTCGCCAAGGCGCGCCCGGGCGATCTCGGCGTCGATGCCATGCACATCAATCTGCACAAGACCTTCTCGACGCCCCATGGCGGCGGCGGGCCGGGCTCGGGACCGGTGGTGTTCTCGAAGGCGCTCGCCCCCTTCGCGCCCCTGCCGCGGGTGGTGCGCGATGGCGAGACCTTCCATCTCGTCGAGCATGACGGCCGGGCCGATGGCGGCGGCGACACACGGCAAAGGCCCTTCGGGCGCCTGACCGCCTTTCACGGCCAGATGGGCATGTTCGTCCGGGCCATGGCCTACATGTTGAGCCATGGCAGCGACGGCCTGCGCCAGGCGAGCGAGGACGCGGTGCTCAATGCCAACTATCTGCGCGCGAGCCTTCGGGACGTGATGAGCCAGCCCTTCGGCGACCGCATCTGCATGCACGAGGTGCTGTTCGACGATGCCTTCCTGAAGGGGACCGGCGTGACGACGCTCGATTTCGCCAAGGCGCTCATCGACGAGGGCTTTCACCCCATGACCATCTATTTCCCGCTGGTGGTGCATGGCGCCCTGCTGATCGAGCCGACGGAGTCGGAATCGCGCGCGAGCCTCGATCAGTTCATCGCCAGCCTCAGGGCGCTCGCCGAGGCGGCGAAGGCGGGTGACCGGGACCGCTTCCTCGCCGCGCCGCGCCTTGCACCGCGCAGGCGGCTCGACGAGACCCGCGCCGCCCGAAAGCCCGTGCTGCGATGGATGGCGCCCGAGCCGGCCAGAGCCGCGGAATAGCGCGCCCGGCACATTGCAGGATGCAAGGCGGCGCGCGCACCAAGGGAGCGCCAATGGAGGCTTCGATGAAGCGACTCTGCACCAGGTCTGCCTTGCGTTCCGTGGTGGCCCTTTCGGCCCTTCTCCCGCTGATCCTCGGAACCGCCGCCATGGCCGCGAGCAGGATCGTGCACTTCGCCAGTGCTGACGGCACCCGCATCTCGGGCACGCTCATGCGCCCCGCCGGCAAGGGCCCCTTTCCCGCCGTGGTCGCACTGCACGGGTGCAGCGGCCTCTATCGCACGTCGGGCCGGCTGCGCTCGCGCCATGCCGATTGGGGCCGCCGGCTCGTGCGGGCCGGCTATGTGGTGCTCTTTCCGGCGAGCTTCCGCTCCCGCGGCCATGGCTCGCTCTGCCGCGTCAAGCCGCGCCCGGTGCGTCACCGCCAGCGCATCGCCGATGCGCAGGGCGCGCGCGCCTGGCTTGCCCGCCAGCCTTTCGTCAAGGCCGGCGCCATCGCCCTGCTTGGCTGGTCCAATGGCGGCTCGACGGTGCTTCGCGCCGTCACCAAGAGGACAAGCCGCGGCTTCCGGCGCGCCTTCGCCTTCTACCCCGGCTGCCGGAGCATGCTGAAACGCCTGAAAGCGCGCCCGCGCGTGCCCCTCACCATATTGATCGGCGGCGCCGACGACTGGACACCGCCCGGCCCCTGCATTCGCCTCGCCAAGCGCTGGGGCATCCGCATCCGCGTCTACAAGGGCGCCTATCACGGCTTCGACTCGCCCCGCTCGCGCCCGCGGGTGCGCCGGGGCATGGCCTATTCGGCCGATGGATCGGGTACGGTGCATGTGGGCACCCACCCCGGGGCGCGCCGCAAGGCCATCCGCGATGTCATGAGCGCCCTGCCGCGCTGATCCACATGCGCGGCCACATATCCCCTCAACCGAGGAAGTCCTCCGGCTTCCTGCCCGTCTTGGCCGCTTCCCGTTCGGCTTTCACATAGTCGTCCGTCGTGCGCGGGCGCGGCCGCTCGCCCATGGCCATGGGATCGCCCCCCTCCTCGGCCATGGCAATGATGCGGCAATCGTCGCACATGCGGATGAGGGCGGCCTGAGCCGAGTCGCGGAACATGGGATGCTTGCCCTCGAGCTGCCCGAAGACCCGCGCGACCATGGCCTTGGTGCCGAAGGGCTTGCCGCAACGAATGCACTCGAACGGCTCCTCCTCGTGCAGCACCTCGGGCGTGAGCGCAGCCGAGGTGAAATCGTAGCGCGGCTCCAGCCGGATGACCTTTTCCGGGCAGGTGGCCGCGCAGAGCCCGCACTGAACGCACGCACCCTCGGTGAGGGCCACCTGCGGGCGCTCGGAATTGTCGGAGAGCGCGCCCGCCGGGCAGGCGCCGACACAGGAAAGGCAGAGCGTGCAGCCTTCCTTCCGGATGTGAATCCGCCCATAGGGCGCGCCCTGGGGAAGCGCGATCACATCAGCAGGCGCGGGGGCTGCCTCGTGCAGCTTGGCGAGCGCCATGCGCGCGATCTCCCGCTTGCCGCCCACGGGAGCAAAAGGCGCCTGGGCAACGGGCGCCAGAGCCTCCAGCCCGAACAGGCGCTCCTCGATGGCGCCTGGATCGCCCTCGCAGAGCACATGCACCCGCGGGCCGGCATAGCCGAGGGCCGCGAGGATCGCCTCGGTCAGCGCCGCCTCGCTCTCGAGCGGAGCAAGCTCCTCGGCCCGCTCGGGGGAGGCGAGCAGGACGAGCTGCCCGGCCCCGGTCACGAGGCTCGAGACCATGATATCGTGACCGATCTCGCTCACCGAGTGCACGGCCAGGGGGAGGACATGCGCCGGCAGGCCGCGGCCGAAGCGGGCCATGGCCGCGATCCGCTCCGCCCCGAAACCCTCGTCGTGGAACAGCAGAATGGGCCGCTCTCCGCCGGCTGCCGCATAGGCCTCGAGCAGCACCCGGATCCGACCGATGAGATCGCGCCGGTCCGGATAGGCGTAGGAGACCGCGCCGGTGGGGCAAAGCGCGCTGCACATGCCGCAGCCGCCGCAAATCGCCGGGTCGATGCGCACATGGTCGCCGTCGGGCGCGATCGCCCCGGTGGGGCAGGCATCCAGGCATTTCGAGCAGCCCGTGAGCCCGCTGCGCGCATGGGCGCAGATCCCTTCATCGAGGCGCACATAGAGCGGCTTCTCGAAGGTGCCGACCATGTCGGCGATGTCGAACATGCCCCGGGCGACGGCGGCCGGGTGGTTCGGGTCGACCCGCACATAGCCGTCCCGGCGGTCGGCGCCGGTGAAGAGCGGTGTGCCGCCGGACATGTCGAAGACGAGATCCGTCTCGAGCGAGACGCCATCGCGCGGCGCCTCGAACACCGCCTCGCCTCTGGACGATGGCGAGAGCGGCGCATAGCCGTCAATGGTGAGGGTGAAGGTGCCGAGCGCCCCCTCGGCCCGCGCGATCCGACCGCGCACGATCACCATGTTCGCCTCAGCCGGCGGCACGAGATCATCCGAACCCGTCAGCACCAGGGTGACCGAGAGCCGGCCCGCGAGTGCCCTTGCGGTCTCGAGCGCCGCCTGGCCCGCGCCATAGACCACGCAGGCGCCGCCCGACTCGAGGCTCGTCAGCCGCGCCGGCGTGCCCTCAAACTGCGCCTCCCTGATGAGCGCGGCGATCTTCGGCAGGGCCGAGGCGCCGGCCTCGCTCCATCCCGCCCGCTCGCGAATGTTCACGAAGGAGACCGCCCCCTCGCGTCCGGCCTCGCCCGCGAGCTCCGCAAAGAGCGGCGCCTCCTGGGTGCAGGCGACGAGCAATGGCGCATTGCCCTCGAGCGCTTCGCGATAGGCGCCGACCTCGCCGCGGCAGAGCGCCGTGTGCACCGCAACGCCCCGGCCCGGCTCGAGCGCGCCGGCCTGCTTCAACGCTTCGCCAAGCGCCAGGCCATCGAGGCGCATGGTCCCGCCGCAATCGCACAGGAGCAGCCGCCGCGGGCCCTGCGCCGGCGCGCCTTCGGCTTCCTTCCTCGTCTCGCCACCGGTGTCACTCATGGCTGGCGTTTCCTTGCCCTGGATTGATGCCTTGTTGTCAACGCTGCCTTTCGCGCACAGAAAAGCGCGATCGTTCAGAGTCTTCTACGTAAGAGACCGTGCCTCCCGATGCAAAGCCTATTATAGTCGAGCATGGCTCCCCGCGGGGGGCGCCCGTGCAGGCTTGGAAGGTTCGAGATGGAGCGCCACCTGTCCATTCCCCTCGGCGTCGTCATCGCCCGCGAGGCGGTGGAGGACCCGTGGATCGATCATGTCTGGCAGTTGCGCGCGGTCTTTCCCGGCGCCCCGGAGATCACCGCCTGGAAGGAGCTGCGCCGCGGCACCAAGAGCGACGGAAGCCGCTGGGTCGAGTATCACGCCGCCACCCTCCCCCTGGAGCTGCACGCCAAGGAGACGGAATCCTATCGCGTCAATCTCGCCGATGCCCGGCCGTCGGTCTATGTGGTCATGCACGAGGCCGACGATGACGCCGATGAGGGCGAGGGCACGGGTGAGGGCAATGATGCGCCCCCGCTGGTCGTGCGCCATGTCACCGTCTCGGCCTTCGAGGCCCAGGACTATCTCGATTCCGGCGAGGAGATGGTCGAGGCAGCTCCCATGCCGGCGGAGCTGCGCGCCCTCGTGGAAGCCTTCGTCGAGGCGCATCACGTGGAGGAGAAATTCATCAAGCGCAAGCAGCGCAAGGTGAATGTCGAGGAGCACAAATTCGGCCAGGAGCCGATCTTCCTGCGCCGCGACCGGGCGGGCGGCGGCAAAGCCGGCCGGTGAGGCCCCATGACCGACCATCGCAAGACCCCGACGCCGAGAGATGGCGATGCGCCCGAGGCGGAGAGCTTCCTCGAGCGCTGGTCACGCCTCAAGCGTGCGGGCGCCGGGGCCGCTCGCACGCTTGAGGCGTGACCAGCGCCCGAGGCGGAGAGCTTCCTCGAGCGCTGGTCACGCCTCAAGCGTGCGGGCGCCGGGGCCGCTCGCACGGACGCCGCCAGCGATGGCGATCCGGGCGTGGATGCGCAGGAGGCGTCGCGGCCCGGGCGGATGATCACCGACCCCAAGGCACTCGGCCTTGTCCCGGACAGCGCGTCCCGGCAGGACGACGGGGCAGACGATGCCCCCGCCCCGGACGCCGGAGCGCCGGATGACGGCGCCGAGAGCGCTGGCGATCCAGCGTCCCTCGAGGATGTCGATTTCGACCAGCTCGATTATGCCTCCGACTACACGCGGTTCATGGCGCCGGGGGTGCCCGATGCCATTCGTCGGCGGGCGCTGAGCGTGCTCTGGCAATCCGATCCCATCCTCGCCAATCTCGACGGCCTCAACGACTATGACGAGGATTTCACCGATGCAGCGCTGGCGGTGAAAACCCTCAAGACCGCCCACAAGGTGGGCAAGGGCTATCTGGCCGACGAGGACGAGGATGGGGAAGAGGACGGGGGCGAGGGCGACGAGGTGACGGCGGCAGCGGAAGAGACGCGAGCCGCCACGGGCCGGAGCGCGCAGGACGCGGGCGAGCCGCCATCGCCGGGCGCCGAAAGCGATCCCGAGACCGAGCCGCCGCCGCGCGAGGACGGCGAGAGCGGCGCCACGTCCTGACCCGCCCCTGACGCATCGACGCATATGAAACTTGCGCTTGCTTCCCGTCATCACCCGGCTTGACCGGGTGATCCAGAGCCTGCCCCCGGCTCGATCGGGGGGCAACAAACTCGGAGCTTGCCGCCCTAGATTGCCGCGTCACGCGCGGCAATGACGTGTATCCTGTGCTTGCGTCTCTGAACTAACCCTCCTCGCCCGGCGATGGCGGCTCCAGGCTGTCGTCAGCGAGATTCTGGCGCAGCATCTCGCGATACTGGTCCACCATATGCGCCACGAACGCCTCGTGCTCGTCCACATCGAACACGGTCTTGGCCACGAAAGCGTTGTAGCGGGCGGCGGCGAACAGAAACGCCATGTGCAGCTCGCTCGCGAGCACCGTCCGGTTCTCGCGATTGGCAAGGTCGATGAACTTGTCCGCCACCTTCAGGAAAGCGGCATCGTCGAGCTTGCCTTCCCGGCGGGCGGCGCGGCGGGCCTTGCGGTTCATGGATGACATGGCGCATCTCCCTTCTCTCGCTCGCGCTCCCGCTCTCCGTCGCCCGCGCCGTCCGTTCCGTCCGTCTCGCCCGTCTCGCCTGCGCCGGGGCCCACGCGCCCGCCGCGGCTCCTCGCAAGCGGGCCGATCGCCTGCGCAATGAAATCGGCGAGCCCCTCGATATCGTCGAGATGGAACACCGGACGCCCCGCGCCGTCGGTCTCGAAATCCGCCGCAATGGCGATGATGCGCGCGTCCTCCTCGGCGAGCGCCTTCTGGGTGCGCCCCGCCTTGCGCCGTGCCTCGATCTTCGGAATGGCCGCGGACTTGTACCCCTCGACAATGATGAGATCGCAGGGGGAGAGCCAGCCCAGAACCTCCTCGAACTCGGGCTCGTCCGCACCC
>JALUTE010000220.1 GCA_027058255.1 Methyloligella sp.
CCCGACCGTCTCGCCGAGATAGAGCGTGGAGACGTCGTCCTCGTCGCCCTCGCCGATGACGACCTTGCCCGTCACCGGCAACGCGTTGAGCTCCTTCAACATCGCCGAGGCCGCCGCGGCGTCGGCCGCGAGCTCATCGCCCCGCCCGCGCAGGCGTGCCGCCGCAATGGCGGCGCTCTCCGTCACCCGCGCAATGTCGAGCATCAGGGCGCGGTCTATGCCTGCCGCGGCGCCCTGCCCGCTCTCAAGGTCCTCGTCCTTGCCCATGCTCTCCCCCGAAACCTTGCGCCATGTCGGCCCGCCTCGCCGGCATGGCCACCGACCGTCCGGCGCGCCAGCTCAGATCATAGTCGCTCGATCCGCATCATCCGAGGCTTTTCCGACACATGGCCATCGCGCTCGATCGCCTCGAGGGCGGTGCGTATGGCCTCCTCCGTCGTCTGGTGAGTGATCATCACCACAGGTGTCGGCGCGCCAGGCTCGCCCCGATCGCCAAGGCCGGGCAGCGCGGTGCGCGGGCGGCGCTGAACGATGCTCTCCAGCGAGACCTCCTGCTCGGCCATGCGCCCGGCGATCTTGGCGAAGGCCCCGGGGCGGTCATAGACCGAGAGGCGGATGTAATAGCCCCCCTCATGGGCGCGCATGCGGGCGCGCTCATAGGAGACGAGCTCGCCGGCCCGGGTGATGAAGGGTGCCATCACCACGCCGCGCGCAATGTCCACCACGTCGCTCACCACCGAGGAGGCGGTCGGCCCGGCGCCCGCCCCCGGCCCCACCATCATGACGGAGCCGACGAAATCGCCATCCACCGCCACGCAATTGGTAACCCCCGAGACGCCGGCGACGGGGGAATGCTTGGGCACCATGGTCGGGTGCACCCGTTGCTCGATCCCCGCATCGGTCTTGAGGGCGACGCCAAGCAGCTTGATGCGGTAGCCGAGATCGTCCGCCGCCTCGAAATCGGCGGGCGCGATCTCCTCGATGCCCTCGATATAGACATGATCGAACGCCACTCGCGCGCCGAAAGCGAGGGAGGCCAGCAGCGAGAGCTTGTGGGCGGCGTCCGTTCCGCCCACGTCGAAGCTCGGATCGGCTTCGGCATAGCCGAGCCGCTGTGCCTCCTCCAGCACCTCGGCGAAGGGGCGGCCCTCCTCCTCCATCCGGGTCAGGATATAGTTGCATGTGCCGTTCAGGATGCCGTAGACGCGCGTGATCTCATTGCCGAGCAGGCTCTCGCGCATGGTCTTGACAATGGGAATGCCGCCGGCGACCGCCGCCTCGAAATTGAGGGCGACGCCGTTCTCCTCGGCAAGCGCTGCCAGTGCCGTGCCGTGATGGGCAAGCAGCGCCTTGTTGGCCGTGACCACATGCTTGCCCGCCCGGAGCGCGGCCTCGATGGATGCCTTGGCCACGCCATCCTCGCCGCCGATCAGCTCCACGAAGACGTCGATCTCGGCGCTGCGGGCCAGCGCCACCGCATCGTCCGTCCATTGATAGGCGGACAGATCGATGGGCCGCTTCCGGCTGCGGTCACGGGCCGAGACGGCACGCACCTGGATCGGCCGGCCGGCAAGCCGCGAGAGGCGCTCGCCATGGGCCGCGAGAAGTTGCAGGACACCGGCACCGACGGTGCCGAGCCCGGCAATGCCTAACCTGATGGGCTCGCTCATGGGACGTCTCTGGAATGGCTGCAGGATACGGTCGTTCGGAACGGTTGGCGGCTCGAGGACGTGGGTTTCGGGCTCGCGGCTCGGGTGGGCATGGCGTGCGAGGACGAGCCGCCGCGCGGCTATGTGCCAGCCTTGCCCGCCCCGCTCTGCCTTCCGGCCATGGGGATGACGTTATGCAGGGTTTCGTGGGCGCGGGCGAGAAATTTTTTTATGTTGCGCGCCGCCTGACGGATGCGATGCTCGTTCTCCACCAGCGCAATGCGCACATAACCTTCGCCATACTCCCCGAAACCGATGCCGGGCGAGACGGCCACATCCGCCTCCTCCAGCAGAAGCTTGGAGAAGGCCAGGGAGCCGATGTCGCGGAACATGTCGGGGACGGGGGCCCAGGCGAACATGGTGGCCGGCGGCGGCGGGATGTGCCAGCCGGCGCGCCCCAGCGCCTCCACCAGGCAGTCGCGGCGCGCCCTGTAGACGCCGCGTATCTCGTCCACGCAGTCCTGCGGGCCGTTGAGCGCCGCCGCGGCCGCCACCTGAATGGGTGTGAAGGCGCCGTAGTCGAGATAGGACTTGACCCGTGCGAGCGCGCCGATGAGGCGCTCATTGCCCACCGCAAAGCCCATGCGCCAGCCCGGCATGGCGTAGGTCTTGGACAGGGACGTGAACTCCACCGCAATGTCCATGGCGCCCGGCACCTGCAGGATCGAGGGCGGCGGCTCGCCCTCGAAATAGATTTCCGCATAGGCGAGGTCGGAGAGCAGAATGAGGTCGTTGCGCTTGGCGTAGGCGACAATCTCTCCATAGAAGTCGAGATCGGCCACCTTGGCGGTCGGGTTCGAGGGGTAGTTGAGCACGAGGGCCGTCGGCTTGGGAATGGAATGGCGCACGGCCCGGTCCACGGCCACCATGAAATCCGTCCCGGTGCCCGCTGGCAGATGGCGAATGGCGGCGCCCGAGATGATGAAGCCGAACTCGTGAATGGGATAGGTGGGGTTCGGCACCAGAATGACGTCGCCGGGCGCGGTGATGGCCTGCGCCATGTTGGCAAAGCCCTCCTTCGAGCCGAGGGTGGCCACCACCTGGGTCTCGGGGTCCAGCTTGACCGAGAAACGGCGCTCGTAATAGGCGGCCTGCGCCCGGCGCAGACCTGGAATCCCACGCGAGGCGGAATAGCGGTTGGTGCGCGGTTTCCTGACCGTCTCGATGAGCTTCTCGACGATGTGGGGCGGCGTCGGCATGTCGGGATTGCCCATGCCGAAATCGACAATGTCCGCCCCCTCGGCGCGCGCCTGCGCCTTCAGGCGGTTCACCTCCTCGAAGACATAGGGCGGCAGCCGCCTGATGCTGTGGAAGTCCTCGGTCACGATCACCCCGTCCGATCCGCGCTCTCTCACCCTCCGGCATCCCTGTGTGCCGGAGACATCATCCGCATGGGCGTTCGGCGGGAAGGATAGGGCAATCCCGGGCACGAGTGCAACGACTGCGCGAAAGGGCACGGCGCACCTCCCGCCGCAGGCCGGCCTGGCGCCCTTGCGCCCGCCCTTGCCCGCCAATGCGGTCGGGGGCACCCGCCCCCGCGGGTCTTGCCCATGGTCCGGGGCCGCAAGTGCACGCCTCTCAACCGACTATGGCTGGCGGCTCAATGCCGCTCAGCGTTTCTCGATCTCGGAAATGGCCGTGCTCTTGTGGGTCTTCTGCGCCATGGACAGGTCGCGGATGGCCTTCTCCCGCTCTTCGGGCGTCAGCACCTTGCGCGTGATGCGCTCGATGTCCTCGATCTTGGGGTAAGGCAGGGGCGCACTGTCCGCACAGCCGGAAACCGCCGCCGCGAGGAGCCCCGCGGCAAGCACGGCCGCCGCTTTTCGCATTGCGTGCGCTGACATGTGGTCCAACCCCCTTCTCATCCGATCGGCCGCCACTCCCGGCCGGTGCCACGATGTGGCGTCCATCTGGTTCGGCCCATCGGATATCCACAGCTTATCAACGATTCGCCGTGTTGCATCACCATTGCCACACTTCGCCGTCCGGGACAAGCGCCAAGCTGCTCGCGATGCGAGACGGCGACCGGTGACGCCTGTCGGCACGGTCCGGTCCGGCGGGCAGCCGCCCCCCTGTGCGCAATGGCGAAAGCCGCGCTTTGCCCCTATCGCATCGCATGGATTTGCGGCATGTATGTGGAAAGATGAGGACTGGGATCAGGGAAGACCCGCGGCGGGCTGGCCTGGCCACACGCCTTCGGGCGTGGCGGTCAAGCCGGCGGGCTGGGCGGCGGGTCTGATGAGGATGAATGGCAGCCATGCAGAAGGATGTCAGCGAGAAGGGCGCCGCAACCCGCAAGGGGACGCAGGGCGGCGAGCACGACGAGGGCCCGTTCGGCGCGACCTACCGGATCGAGGATCCGGATGCGTTCGCGCGCAATGTGATGCGGCTGATGGAGGAAGGCGGCAAGGCGTTCTCCACCATGCTCGAGAAGGCCGGCAAGCAGACGGGGCCGTTCAGCTTCACCAGCGAGATGGAGGAGGCCAGCAAGGTGCTGGCAGAGGTGGCCCAGCACTGGATGGAGACCCCGGAAAAGCTGGCCGAGGCCCAGGGCGAGCTCATGCGCCGCTACACGGCGCTCTGGGCGGCCACGCTCAAGCGCATGACGGGCGAGGAGTCCGAACCTGTCGCCGAGCCGGAGCCGGGCGACAATCGCTTCCGCGACCCCGACTGGAGCCGCAATCCCTTTTTCGATTTTCTCAAACAGGCCTATCTCCTGACCTCCCACTGGGCGGAGGATTTGGTGGAGAATACGCAAGGGCTCGACGAGCAGACCCGCAAGCGGGCCGAGTTCTATGTCAAGCAGCTCGCCAACGCCACCTCTCCCTCCAATTTCGTGCTCACCAATCCGGAGGTGCTGCGCGAGACGCTCAAGAGCAATGCGGAGAATCTCGTGCGCGGCGTCCATCAGTTCCTGGAGGACATGGAGCGCTCACGCGATGTGCTGCGCATCAGCCAGACCGATACCGAGGCCTTCGAGCTCGGCAAGAACATCGCGGTGACGCCCGGCAAGGTGGTCTTCCAGAACGATCTTCTCCAGCTCATCCAGTACGAGCCGACCACCGAGACCGTCTATGAGCGCCCGCTCCTGATCGTGCCGCCCTGGATCAACA
>JALUTE010000221.1 GCA_027058255.1 Methyloligella sp.
GCCCCCGCCCGCCCCAAGGCGAAGGCGAAGCCGGCGGCGAAGAAGGCGCCGGCCGAGAAAAAGGCCAAGCCCAAGGCGAAGGCCAGGCCCAAGGCCAAGCCGAAGCCGAAGAAGACCGGGACCGCCAAGGCCAGGAAGCCGGCGAAGACGCGGAAACGCAAGGTGCGGAGGGAAAAGAGAAAGAAACGGCGCACTTTCGATCCCGACCGGGTGGCGGCGCTTCTCAACAAGATTCCCGACCGCCCGGTGCGTGACACCGAGAGCGCCCGGCGCCCGGCACGCAAGCAGGCGCCCGCAATCAGGGGCCTGCCCCAGGGACGCGACCTGCAGCTTGCTCTCAATGACATTCAGGCGCGGGTGCGGGCCAAGATGATCCAGTGCTGGAGGCATCCAGTTGGAGGGCTCGGCACCGAGGACATGGTGGTCTCGGTTCGCGTGCGCCTCAAGCGGGACGGCACGCTCGCGGCGCCGCCCGAGCTCCTGAACCGGCGCGCCTCGCCCTTCTTCCTGGCGGCGGCGGATGCCGTGGAGCGGGCGCTTTCCGAATGCCAGCCCTATGATCTGCCACCCGACAAATACGACATCTGGCGCGACATGGACTGGGATTTCGACCCGCGCCAGATGGTGGCCGGCTGAGCGGGCCGGCAAGGCGCGGTCACAATGCAAGACGCAACAAGGGAGCCGAGCGAGCGCATGCAGGCGAGCAGCACAACACCGAGCGGGCGCGGCGCGCACCGGCGCGGCGATGGCAAGCGCGGCGCCTGCGCGCTCACGCTCGCGCTGGCCGCTTTGCTCGTAGCCTTGCCGGCGCTCGCCTGGACCCAGCCCGCCGATGGCGCGCCGGCGCGGCCGCGCCCCAAGGTGCGCATCACCGAGGGTCGGATCGATCCGCTGCGCATCGCCATTCCCATCTTCCTTGCGGACCCGGACGGCGGCCCTCGGAGCGCCAAATATGCCGAGGACATCACCAAGGTGGTGACGGCCGATCTGGAGCGCTCGGGCCTGTTCGAGCCTCTCGACCGGGCCGCCCATATCGAGCGCATTGCCAGCCTCGATCGGGTTCCGCGCTTCGCGGACTGGCGGGTCATCAGCGCCGAGGCCCTGGTGGTCGGGCGGGTGCGCCTTCGCCCCGATGGCAAGCTGGAGGCCGCCTTCCGGCTCTGGGACGTCTTTCGCGGTCGCCAGCTCACCGGCCGGCAATTTGCCGCCCGGCCCGCCGACTGGCGGCGCATCGCCCATATCGTCGCCGACGCCATCTATGAGCGGCTCACCGGCGAGACGGGCTATTTCGACACCCGGATCGTGTTCGTCGACGAGACCGGGCCGAAGAGCCGGCGCATCAAGCGGCTCGTCATCATGGATCAGGATGGCTACAACCCGCGTCTTCTGACCAATGGCAAGGCGCTGGTTCTCACGCCCCGCTTCAGCCCCACGTCGAACCAGATCACCTACATGTCCTACGAGGGGGGCAGCCCGCGCGTCTATCTCCTCGATCTCGCCACCGGCCGGCGGGAGCGCGTCGGCGATTTTCCGGGCATGACCTTCTCGCCGCGCTTCTCGCCCGACGGGCGCAGGATCGTGATGAGCCTTGCCAGCGGCGCCAATTCCAACATCTTCGTCATGGATCTCGCCACCCGTCAGACCCGCCGGCTGACCAGCACGGCCGCCATCGACACGGCGCCGAGCTATTCCCCCGACGGACGGCAGATCGTCTTCGAGTCCGATCGCAGCGGCACCAAGCAGCTCTATGTCATGAATGCGGACGGATCGAATCAACACCGCATCAGTTTCGGAGAGGGGCGTTACGGCACCCCGGTCTGGTCACCCAGGGGCGATCTCATCGCCTTCACCAAGCAGTATCGCGGCCGCTTCCTCATCGGCGTCATGCGGCCCGACGGCTCGGGCGAGCGAATCCTCACCGAGGGCTATCACAATGAGGGGCCGACCTGGGCGCCCAATGGCCGGGTGCTCATGTTCTTTCGCGAGTCCCCAGGCCCCAAGGGCGGACCGCGGCTCTATACGGTGGACCTGACCGGCTACAATGAGCGCCTCGTGCCCACGCCCTCCTTCGCATCCGATCCGGCCTGGTCCCCCCTCTTGAAGTGAGATGTGCGCGCACAAGATGCGCCCCGCGAGGCTGCGAAGAGCCGTCGCCAAACCGGCAACCGGCGCACGCCACTCCGCCTGCTCGACAAGGGATCGTTCGCCCCGCAGCCATGAGCCGCCTGCGCGCCGCCAGATGCAGCTCTGCTGCCGCCCTCGATCTGGGCGTGGCATTTTCGCACCAATAGCGCACAAAAGGCCACGTGGCTCGCCCTCCAACCTTGCGTTGTGCGCGGCCTGCCGGTACCGCTTAACAATACACTGTGAAAATCGGTCAAGGAGAAAGCAAATGAAGGGCTGGAAGAGCTTTGTCGTGCTCGCCGCGATCATCGGAACGACGGCTGTCGTCGGCGCTTGCCGCAAGGAAGTGGCGCACGAGCCGATGAAGCTCAGTGCTGACGTGCCCGCAACCGTTCAGATCGCGCGCTAACGCCAGCCTCGCGCCTTTGCGGGCAGGAGCGGCCGCTGCGGGCGCGGATCCGCAGATGGGGCGTATCGTGCTCCGTGCCAGCGGGGAACACGGTTTTACTCCGCCTTAACCGGGACGGGGTAGCCAAGGGGACGGACGACCAGGCGTCTCGGGCGAAGGGTCTGGGTTGGCGTCGCTGCTATGCTCGCCAGGCCGATTCGTTTGGGACCAGAGGCGAACGGTTGCGAAGACGCAATCGCGCCGCCGCCGCGCTCCGGCAGGAGGCGGTTCTTGTGTTTCAAGGGGCGCGCACTGCAGGTTGCGCGCAGGGTTGCGCGTTCCGCGCACGGGTGCACGTTCCGCGTAGGGCACGTTCATGGTGTGCCACGTTGATGGGTGTGCCGAGTTGCGAGTTGATGGTTCGGGCGAGGGCGCCTTCGACAGACCGCATTCGGGGTGTGGAGGGCCCACTTCGGCCATGGGATCCGGGGGGCTTGAGGGGCGACGTTGCATTTTGGCACCATGTCGGGGGAAAAGCAGCCACTCTGGGCTGTCCATTCTTGATCTGGATGCGTCGCGTCGGTAAGCCCGAGAACGGCTAATGCCGTATAAGCAGAGGAGAGAAGACCATGCAGGGTATCAAGGGCATGATCGTTGTCGCGACGATCGTCGGTGTCGCGGCGGTGCTCGGTGCGTGCCGCAAGGAAGTTGCTCACGAGCCGATGAAGCTCGGTGCCGACATCCCGGCTGCTGAGCAGGTTGCGCGCTGAAGCGCACGACGCTCGAGACTTTCTCCACCGGCCTGCTCTGGGCCGTGTGACGGGAATCCGATCGAAAGCTACGCTGTCGCGCCGCGTTGGTGTCGATGGGCGTGGCTTTCGGCGTTTTTACGCCCTGTTGACTCTCGCCAGTGCATGCTTGGCGGTGCGCCGAAGGCGTCTCGAGAGGGGGCCGGTGGGCACCAGGCACGCTTGCTCCCGCGGCCGGGATCGTCCCGGCCGGTCTCGCGCGCCGCCCGATGGGCGCATCGCAGCCGCCCGATGGGCGCATCGCACATGTGGGCCCGCCGGGGGCGGCGACAGCTTTGGCGGCCACAATTTTGAACGAAGCTTGGGTTAAGAGCCCCCAGAGCCGCCGGGATCGGGCCGAGTTCGTCGGCTAAACCCCCGGTCGATTGAGGCCCCCGGTCGATTGAGGCCCCCGGTCGATAGAGGCCCGCGGTCGATAGAGGAAGGTGACACCATGCAGCGTGTTAGGCAGGGTCTTGGGAGCCGGCGGGGGCACCGCTTTGCGCAATGGCTCCGGCGCGACCGCGAGGCGGTGTCGTTTCCGGCTTCTGGGCGCCTTGCCGGCCGCGCGCGCACCGTGCTGCGCTCGGCCGTGATGGTGCTTGCCGTGGCGGGCCTCGCGGCCTGTGCGAATCAGGGGCCGAAACCCGGCCAGTTGACGGCGCGCGGCGCGGGCGGGCCGGTCGTGCCGGGCACGGCGCGCGATTTCTCCGTCAATGTCGGCAATATCGTCTATTTCACGACCGACAGCGCGGATCTCACGCCTGATTCCCAGCAGACGCTGCGCGCACAGGCGCTCTGGCTCAACCGCTATCCGCAATTCACGATCCGCCTCGAAGGCCATGCCGACGAGAGGGGCACGCGCGAGTACAACCTCGCCCTCGGCGCCCGCCGGGCCGAGGCCGTTCGCCGGTTCCTCGTGACCCAGGGTGTCAACCCGGCCCGCATGCGCACGATTTCCTACGGCAAGGAGCGGCCCGTCGCCGTGTGCAACGACATCTCCTGCTGGTCTCAGAACCGCCGCGTGCAGACCGTTCTCAATCGGCGCGCCGGAAGCTGACGGGCGCCTGTCGCCGGCCTCTCGGCCACGGCACGCGCCGAATCGCGCGAACGCCGGCCGCTTCCGTGCTCGCAAGGTGCCGCCAGGGTTGCGCATGGGAGGGCAGGGGGCTAATGAGCGCTCCGGTCGCGCTCGCCCGTCGCACGGCGGCAGGCAGGCGAGCGCTGCGAGGTCAAGGAATCGTTCCTTGCAGGGCGGATGTCCGGCGCCCAACGCACGACGGGTGACGGGTCTGCGCGGCCTCGGAGACGAAACCTTATCGCGCGCCGGTATGACAGGGCAGAAATCGATGTTTCGAAACGTCGTCCATGCATGGCAACGCCCAGCAGTCGCCTTTCCCACGGGCCCATTCGCGCTCATGCTCGCACTCGCGCTGAGCCTGGCCTGGCCGACGGGCGGCGTGCGAGCGGAGAAGCAGGCCCGCCAGGGCGGCAAGGCGGAGAGTGCCGTCCTCG
>JALUTE010000222.1 GCA_027058255.1 Methyloligella sp.
CTATCCGAGCCGCCTCACGGTCGTGGAGGAGGACGCGCTTGCCGTAGACTATGCTGCGCTCGCCGAGCCGCCCACGGTGATTGTCGCCAATCTGCCCTACAACATCGCCACGGCGCTGCTCGTGCGGTGGCTGTCGGAGGAGCCATGGCCGCCCTGGTATGCGCGCATGGTGCTGATGTTTCAGAAGGAGGTGGCGGAGCGGATCGTGGCCAGGCCGGGGGCGAAATCCTATGGGCGCCTCGCCGTGCTCGCAGGCTGGCGCACCCGGGCGCGAATCGTGCTCACGCTGCCGCCGCGCGCCTTCACGCCGCCGCCCAAGGTGCACTCGGCGCTGGTGTCCCTGGTCCCGCGCGAGACGCCGGAGCCGGCCTGCGCGCTTGGCGATCTCGAGCGGGTGACGAATGCTGCATTCGGGCAACGACGCAAGATGCTCCGCGCGAGCCTGCGCAGCCTCACATCCGAGCCCGAGATGCTTCTGGAGGCGGCCGCGATCGACGGGCGGCTCCGCGCCGAGCAGCTCAACATCGCGGACTTCTGCCGTCTGGCGCGGGCTTTCGCCGCCCTGAAGGATGCGGGGCAAGACCGACAGCCAAGGTGAGTGTGGGGCGCCGCTCGCTCCGGCCGGACACGACAGGACGGCGCGCAATCCTTGGCGATCCCGGCAGGACTCGAACCTGCAACCTGCGGATTAGAAGTCCGCTGCTCTATCCAGTTGAGCTACGGGACCGACATGGCGGGACCATATGGGACGAGGTCGTTTTTTGTCCAGCCGGCAAATCATCGGCTGGGCGCATGGGTCCTGGCGTTCAAGAGGGCGCGGAGTGCCCCGGCTTTCCGGAACACGGCGCGCATGCCCGCCGCGATGCACAGGCGCTTGAAACGGAACTCGAGCGTGTCGATGGCGAAGGGAAACTCGGGTTGTATGACGAAATCCGCCATGCCGAAGCGCAGACGCGCATGCTCGTGGGCGCAGATATCCATGGCCTTGAGCATGGCCTGGATGCCATTGCGCGGCGGGCTCGGGTCGATGTCGAGCTGCGGATTGACCGCAATGACGAGGTCGCAATCGGGCCCGCGCGCGATGTCGATGGGGACGAGATCGGTGTAGCAGCCATCGGCGAGATAGCGATCGCCTTCGATGAGCGGCGGGAAAATCCCGGCAAGCGCCGAGCTTGCATAGGCCGCATCGGCGGCGCTGCCATGTTCGAAGACCACCCGCCGGCCGGCGCACAGATCGGTGGCAACGGTGGCCACCCGCACGCGTCCCTGCTGCAGCGTTTTCCCCAAGGTCAGGGATCGCAGAAGCGTTTGCCCCCATTCCAGGGAGCGCGCCCCCACGCCCCAGCCGAGCAGCATGTCCTGCAACATGCGCTCGGAGGCAAGAAGGGCGCGAATGCGCTCCGTCAGGCTGTCGCCTGCCGCCTTTGGCGGGTCGGGCAGGCCGCGGATGTCGGCGACCTTGAGCGCGCGATACCAGTCTGGATTGAGGGCATAGGTCACCGCGACGACCGCGCCCATCGACACCCCGACGATCGCCTTCGGCCGGTAGCCGAGATGCTCGAGCGCCCTCAGAACGCCCGCATGGGCAAAGCCGCGAGCTCCGCCGCCGGCGAGCACCAGGGCGAAGGGCCTGTGATCCTCAGCTTTGGTCATTCATCGTTTCCCGGCCTTGCAACGGGTTGCTCGAGGGACGCCGTGAGCACCGCTCGTCCCGGTGCGGGGTTCGGCCTGTCACGCGGCGTCATCGCGGCGGGATGGGGCAAAGCGCTCGGTGATATGGGCGCCCGTCCATTGTCCGTAGCGCCACGGCGCCCACCAGGGCACGCGCATCTCGGCGATGTCCGGCGGAGGATCGAGGCCATCGCTTCCCCAGGGATGGCACCGTGCCATCCGCGAGAGGGCGAGCCAGAAGCCGCGCCACGCCCCGTTGCGCTCGATCGCCTCCAGCGCGTAGCTCGAGCAGCTCGGCACATGCCGGCATCTCCAGCCAATCAGGGGAGAGAGGGCGGCACGGTAAAGGTGAATCGGGGCCTTGAGGGCCGCCTTCGCCGCACCCCCTCGCGACCACCGTCGCGCCTTGCCGGCCCTGGCCATGATCCGGGCGCCCCTCATCGGCAGGACGTGCGCGCCTGAGCCGACGCCGCATCGCCGCCGGTCGCCGCCGCCTCTGCCTTTTTCGCGCTACGGCGCCTCTCCTCAATCTGGTCGATGGCCGAGAGCACGGCATCGAACACCAGCATGGTCGAGGCGTGGCGGGCCTTGAAATCACGCACCGGCTCCAGCACTGCGAGGTCGGCCCATTTTCCGCCGGGCGGCGGTCCGTTCTCCTTCAGCATGGCGCGCATCTGGGCTGCAACCTTGCGGAACTCATCGGCCGTGGTGCCGACAATGTTGCGCGCAACAATCGAGGCCGCCGCCTGGCCCAGGAGGCAAGCCTTCACCTTCTGGCCGAAATCGGTGATGACATCGCCATCCATGCATAGGTCGACCGTCACGGTGGATCCGCAGAGCTTGGAGTGTGCGGTGGCCGTCGCATCGGGGCTGGCCAAACGCTCGCCGCGGGGTATATTGGCCGCCAGCTCGAGAATACGGGTGCTGTAGATGTCGTTCAGCCGGGTCATGGGCCCGCACCGCCCTTCTGCCCAATGTGCTCGGGTGCCTGTGCGCGCCCGATCTTCTATATAATGATCGCCCTGCCCGGCGGCAAACGGCACGCGGCACGGATGGCCTCGCGAGGTCGCCGCGAAGGAGGCCAGGACAGGCGAACTTGTCAAGCCATCAGTATATTCGTATCCATGAATAAGCCACAAGGCGCGCTATGATCGGCCACCGGGGCGCATGCCTCGACGGGCTCGGGGCATGATGGGCACGGACGTGAGAGCGCGCCCGCCTTGCGGCGCCGAGGCGGTGGGCCGGGTCGCCATTTCAGCCGGTTTGCCGGCTTGGGCGGCGCAAGGGAAGAGCAGGACTGTCACGTGCCGCATGCTCCTGGGCGGCGGCAGCCGAGCGATAGGGAACGAGGAATGGACGCAGTCGTAAAGAAAATGCCGGCCGTGGTGCGCAGTGGCGTCGGTCGCGGACCGGAGATCGAGCGTCCCAGCCGCGCCGAAGCGGAGCAGGCGGTGCGCACGCTCATTGCCTGGGCGGGCGACGATCCGGACCGGGACGGGCTGGCCGACACGCCGGCCCGGGTCGTGCGCGCCTATGAGGAGTTCTTTCGCGGCTATGGCGCCTGTCCGTTGGACACGCTTTCCCGGACCTTCGAGGAGACGGCCGGCTATGACGATATCGTCATGCTGCGGGATATCGATCTCTATTCCCATTGCGAGCACCACATGGTGCCCTTCATCGGCAAGGCACATGTGGCCTATTTCCCCACGGGCCGTGTGGTGGGCATCTCGAAGCTGGCGCGGGTGGTGGAGATTTTCGCCCGGCGGCTTCAGACGCAGGAGACGCTCACCGCCCAGATCGCGGAGGCCATCGACCAGGCCTTGCAGCCGCACGGCGTGGCGGTGATGATCGAGGCCGTGCATCAGTGCATGTCGTTGCGCGGTGTGCAGAAACCGAATGTCGCGACGATCACGACGCGCTTTCTCGGCCGCTTCAAGGAGGATGCCGGGGAGCGGGAGCGCTTCATGATGCTCTCGCGTGCGGGCGAGCGGAGCTGAACGGGCGGTTGCGGGGCGTGCGGCGCAGATCGAGAGCGGCCGGGCACGGTGGTGCGAGGCGGCGCGCCCGGCGCGGCGGTAAGGAGACGGGCAGTGAGCGAGACCGCACCTTTTGCCGAGCGCGGCGACATTCGTGAGATTGAGGAAGGCTCCGTCTTCGCGCCCAAATTCGGCTCGGACGGCACCTGTCCCGTCGTTGCCACGGATGCCCGATCGGGCGAGGTGCTGATGCTCGCCTATATGAACCGCGAGGCGCTGGCGCGAACCATCGAGACGGGGCTTGCCCATTATTGGAGCCGTTCGCGGGGCAAGCTCTGGCTGAAGGGCGAGAGCAGCGGCAATGTCCAACGGGTCGTCGAGATGCGCACCGATTGCGACCAGGACGCGATCTGGCTGCGGGTCGAGATGGCAGGGCACGGCGCGGCCTGTCACGTGGGCTACAGATCGTGCTTCTATCGCCGCATTCCCGTCGGCGCTCGCCCCGGCCCGGATCTCACCCTTTCGCTGTGCGAGGAGGAGAAGCTCTTCGATCCGGCAAAAGTCTATGGCGGCGATTGATCTCGCTCGCGGGCGGCCTATGTTTGATCTTAACGCCGGGTTCATGCGCCCGCACGTAGAATCATGACATTCTGTCTCGGGCTGGGATGTGCGTGCCTTTGGCACGGACGGGGCATTTGGACCTAGGACATCGGATGGCTGACGGCAAGCTCGGCATAGCGCTCGGCGGCGGTGCGGCACGGGGCTGGGCACATATCGGCGTTCTCAGGACGCTGATCGAGGCCGGCTTCATGCCTGATGTCGTGGTCGGCACCTCCATCGGAGCCGTCGCGGGGGGATGCTATGTGGCCGATCGGCTGGACGAGCTCGAGGTGTTCGCCCGCTCCCTCACGCGCCGGCGTGTCTTCGGCTATCTGGACTTCAATTTGTCGGGCTCGGGCCTGATCACCGGCAGGAAGCTGTGCGAGGCCCTGGGCGAGCATCTGCGCGGCATCCGCATCGAGGAGCTGGAGCGCCGTTTCGTGGCGGTGGCCACCGAGCTCTTTACGGGCCACGAGATTTGGCTCAGCCGCGGCGAGCTGGTGGATGCCATGCGCGCCTCCTATGCCCTGCCGGGCATTTTCCGTCCCGTGAGCGTGGATGGCCGCTGGCTGTTCGATGGTGCGCTGGTCAATCCCATTCCGGTCTCCGTGTGCCGGGCGCTGGGCGCGCGCGTGGTCATCGCCGTCAACCTGCACAGCGATGTGTTCGGCAAGGGAACCGTCATTCCCAATCAGCTCGCGGATCTCGGTGCGAGCGGATGCAGCGAGGAGGAGAACGGGGGCGAGAAATCCAATGGCCGGTCCGCCCTTCAGCTCCTGCATCGGCAATTCTTCGGCAAGGGAAAGGACCGGCCGGGCATCTCCACGGTCATGATGGAGGCCTTCAACATCGTGCAGGACCGGATCGCCCGCTCGCGGCTGGCCGGCGATCCGCCCGATCTCACCATCACCCCCAAGCTTGGCGATGTGGGCCTTTTCGAGTTTCACAGGGCGGACGAGCTCATCCGCCTTGGCGCCGAGGCCGCCGCCACCCAGCTCCAGGAAATCGAGGATTCCCTGCGCGTGCTCGTCTCGTGACCGCCCGGGCGGGCGGCGGGAGGAGCGGCAGCGGAAAGCCCAGCGCCGCGGGCTTCAGCCTGTCGCGATATATTCGCGCATGGCGGCCGCCTCCATCTCCGCCTCGGCGATGCGCTGCTTGACCACGTCGCCGATGGAGACGATCCCGACCAGTGCATCGCCTTCGACCACCGGCAGATGGCGGAAGCGCCGGGAGGTCATCTCCGCCATGAGTTGCTCTATGGTGTCCGCCTCCCGGCAGGTGAAGACGTCGCGGGTCATCGCCGAGGAGACGGGCTCGTTGAGAAGGGCCTCTCCCTCGGTCGCCAAGGCCCGGACGATGTCGCGCTCGGAGACGATCCCCTTCACGCGGCCCTCACCGTCGGTGATCACGATCGAGCCGATGCCGTGCTCGTGCAGAAGGCGTGCGGCCTCCAGAAGCGTGGTGTCCTCGCCGGCGGTGACGACGTCCCGGCCTTTCTCCTTGAGGATCGCGGCAACATTCATGGGTCAGTCCTCCCCTGGGGCCAGCGTCAACACCCGGCCCGCCAATGGCTGATCCCTTGGCACGGCGCGTGGCGCTGCGTGGCGCTTTGCGTTCGCGGGGCGGCTCGGGGGCACGGCGCGTGCGTGCGCCGAAGGGTCTGCGGCCCGAAGCCGTTATCCGCATGCTGGTGGCATGATCGGCGAATATGCGCTCCGGCGCAAGCCGGGGTCAGTCGGATTGGGGATCGTAGTGGGCGTGGCGCGCGTCCTCGAGCGGCGATGGTGGAGGCGGGCGGTCGAACAGGCCGAATGTGAAGAGCCCGGCGAGGAAGCCACCCACATGCGCCTCCCAGGCGATGCCGCCGCCACCGGTGATGCTGTCGCCACCGAGGCCGAACCAGAGATTGAAGGCGAACCAGAGGGCGAGCACCGCGAGAATCTGCGGGTCCCGGAACATGGCCGTGATGGGCGTGAGGGGAACGGAGCGCGCGTGCTGGCTGAGCCCGTGCGCCCCACCCCTGCGCATGGCCGCGAAGAAGAAGCGCAGCGCCCCGGCCATCTGCCCCGAAACGGCGCCGGAGGCACCGACCACCGGTGCGAGAGAGCCCCAATGGGCAGGCAGATAGGCGAGGGCGCCTATCACGCCGGCGAGGGCCGAGAAGGCGATGAAGCGCCCATTGCCGAGACGCTTCGCGACCGCGCCGCCAAAGGCGAGCAACCAGGCGCTGTTCACCAGGAGATGCATCCAGTCGCCATGCACCAGCATATGGGTGATGAAGGAGGTGAGCGCCGCGATGCTCCCGCCCGGCAAGTCCGGCGCGGGCGATTGGTAGCGCGCCGGAATGAACGCCAGGGTGAGCGTGAACGTGGCATCCGCCTCCGGTGGCAGCAGGGTGCGGAGCACATGCACGGCGAGAAGAGCCAGGAGAATGGCGGTGACGCTGCCCGGAACGTTGAAGATCGGCTCGCGCCGACGGGGCGTCCATCGTGGATCGCTTATGGCTGTTCTCCTGCTCGCATTCGTCGTTGCCCGGGCACTCGGCGCTGCGCGCTCTTGCTTGGCCGTGCTCCCGCCGCCCGGCGCCAGTGGTGGCACACGCCCGTTTGGCGGGCGGCCCTGCCGGGCTTAACCCGCCCGCCAGGCTAGGGCAAGCCTGGACGGAGGCCGTTCACTCCCGCTTGCCCGTGCACCGCAGCGCACGCGGGTGGAGCCTGCCGTGGCACGCAAAATGCTCATCCTGTCCATGAGTGCGCGCGGCGGGCCGGGAGGGTCCCGGAATGGCACACCGGCCGGGGTCAACTGTCGGGCCGGCGGACCGGAAAGCGGGCACCACGGTCGAGCGAGCAGCGGAGCAGCCCTGATGGACCATCGCACGAGCCAACTTCTCTACGCGTACTGGAACGGTGTGCGCGCCGGCCGCATCGCGCCAAGACGGTTCGACATCGAGCCCAGCGGCATGTCCAGCCTCTTGCCCGACACCTTCATCCTGGAATGCGGCGATGGCATGGAGACGCGATTTCGGCTCGCCGGGACGCGCATCTGCGAGACCTTCGGTCGCGAGTTCCGGGGCATGCGCTTCCTGTCCTTCTGGCCCGATGCGAATGCAGACGCGGTGCGCGATGGGCTGGCGAGGCTCCAACAGGATGGCGCATGCTGCCTGCTGAATTTCGATGCCGGTACGGATGGTGCGACCATTGCGTTCGAGACCCTTCTTCTGCCCCTCCTGCACACCAATGGGGCGATTGAACGCATACTCGGCGTGATGAGCGCCTTCGTTGCGCCCGCCGAAATGCCCTTGGCGCCGCTCACCGCCGGGCCCATCCGCCGCGTGCGTCTGATCTGGCCGGATGGACGGCCCGACCGCCGGCATGGGGACGGCCACAACCTGGCGCGACCGGCACATCCGAGCGCCGGTGTCGGCCGGGACGCCATGCCGCCCCTTGCGCCGACCTCGGGCGGCCGGCTCGTGATTGCCAACCGGCGACGCTTCCGCGTCTATGATGGTGGCCGAGGCGACGGGTAGCACCGCCCGCCCCCCCCACTCGGCAGGGCCGTCTCGCTTCAATCAGTCCAAATTCTTTCCAAGCGGGAAAGCCGCCTATCTCTCTGCTGCAAAGACTTTTCAAGCTTTCGCAGGCCGCGGCTCGAATAAGTCCTTGGCGAAACGCACCATGGTGCGGGCCTGGTCGTCCACGATTTGGAAATATATTTCCCATTAGCGGATTGTTAAAGGTGTTCGTCCAAGATTCACGCCGGGGATTGGGGAGCTTGCGGTCTGGAGCCGCGGGAGCCTGCGCGCAAGGACGGGTGACGGGAGACACGGCGCCCGCGGTCCACCGGCGCGCTGAGCCGTTCGCTGCTCGCGACCGCACCCCATTGCGATGGGCGCCCGCTGCCCACGGACAGGCGGGTGGGACCGGTTGGAGACCTTACAGGAAAGCCATGCACAAGAGCGCCGCGAAAGCCCTCGACACTCTCGCACCCGCTGGCGTTGTCGCTCCGGAAGAGCGCAGACGCAACAAGCGGGTGCGGCTCAACCTTCTCGGCCGGTTCATGCGGTCGAACAAGCAGGAGTATCCCTGCCAGCTGATGGACATCTCGGTGGGTGGAGCGTCCCTGCTCGCCCCCTGCCCGGTGGATGAGGGCGAGTGGGTCGTGGCCTATCTCGATCAGATCGGGCGGGTGGAAGGCCGGGTGGTGCGCCGGTTCGATTGCGGCTTCGCCATGGCGTTCAAGGCCACGCGGCACAAGCGTGAGAAGCTCGCTGCGCAGCTGACCTGGCTCATAAACCGCGATACGCTGGACATGCCCGATGGACGACGGTTCGAGCGCATCCTGCCGCAGAACTCCGTGTCAGAGCTCCGGCTGCCAGACGAGCGGATCCTGCCCTGCCGCGTTATCGACGTCTCGATCGGCGGCGCCCTGGTGGCCGTGCGCGAGCGGCCACCCATCGGCACGCCCGTGCATCTTGGTAAGCTGCGGGCGAATGTGATCCGCCACGATGACTATGGCGTGGCGCTCCAGTTCAGCGATATCCAGAACCCGGCCGCCTTGCGGCGCCATTTCGGCTGAAGGCGCCGGCCGAGCCGCGGGCGCTTGCGGCGGCCCGGGCCTCCCGGCGGGCACGGCGTGCATCGTTGGCCCGGTGGCCGCTGCCACGGCCATGACAGCGCGCCCCTGCCCCCACCTGCCCCCAAGGGGGCGGGCAAGCCTTCTGCGGCTCTCGGAGGTTCCGGAGAGCCCTGTTCCGATCACCAGCCGAGCCTCCGCCGGCAGGATACGGCCTGCCTCGCCAGCGTTACCCGCTGGCTGCCTCGTCCGCTCCGCCGCTGTCGGGCGCCACGCCGGTCTGGAGGATCTTGTCCAGAATGCCCGCATTCTCGCGGATGGCATGCTCGATAGCCTCGGCAATCTCCGGCGTCTCACGCAGGAAAGCCTTCACATTCTCGCGCCCCTGGCCGATGCGCTGGCCGTCATAGGCATACCAAGAGCCCGATTTCTCGACGATTCCGGCCTTCACGCCGAGGTCGATGAGCTCCCCGACCTTCGAGATGCCCTCGCCATACATGATGTCGAACTCGACCTGCTTGAAGGGCGGCGCCACCTTGTTCTTGACCACCTTGACGCGGGTCTGATTGCCAATGACCTCGTCGCGGTCCTTGATCGCGCCAATGCGGCGGATGTCGAGACGCACGGATGAGTAGAACTTGAGAGCGTTGCCGCCGGTGGTGGTCTCGGGATTGCCGAACATGACGCCGATCTTCATGCGGATCTGGTTGATGAAGATCACCATGGTGCGCGACTTGGAGATGGAACCGGTGAGCTTGCGCAACGCCTGGCTCATCAGCCGTGCCTGGAGACCCGGCAGGCTGTCCCCCATCTCGCCCTCGAGCTCCGCCTTGGGCGTAAGCGCCGCCACGGAGTCGATGACGAGGACGTCGATGGCGCCGGAGCGCACGAGCGTGTCCGCGATCTCGAGCGCCTGCTCGCCGGTGTCGGGCTGGGAGATCAGCAAATCCTCGATATTGACGCCGAGCTTGCCGGCATAGACCGGATCGAGGGCGTGCTCGGCATCGACGAAGGCGCACACCCCGCCACGCTTCTGGGCCTCGGCCACGGTATGGAGGGCCAGCGTGGTCTTGCCCGAGGATTCGGGGCCGTAAATCTCGATCACCCGGCCACGGGGAAGCCCGCCAATGCCCAAGGCGATGTCAAGCCCGAGCGAGCCGGTCGGGATCGATTCCACCTCGATGGCCTCGGTCTGGCCGAGCTTCATGATCGAGCCCTTGCCGAAATGGCGCTCGATCTGGGAAAGCGCGGCGTCCAGCGCCTTCTGTTTGTTCATCTCATCCCCTTCGCCGGCTGAATGGCTGACAATCTTGAGTGACGGCACGCTCATCTCTGCCCCCTTATTCCATGCGATTCTCCGGAATGCAATCTGCGTCGAATGTACTTGATTTGTTCCTGTTTGTAAATGGCCGCCAAACCCATTGATTATGCGAGAAAAAACGGAGAGCGTTCGCGCGATGTTCCGTCGGCTGTGCGGACGCGATTCGGTGCCATGGAGAAGGCCGAGGGACGGGGCGTGGGTTGTGCATGCAGAAGCAATGGCGCAGCCCGGATGCGCAGGGCCTCGCATCGAGCCGTCAGCCCCGCTCCGCGGGCGGGGCATGGCGCCCGGCGGTGCGCCCCTGAATCACGGTCTTCACCGTCTCGGCAAGGGGGCGCAGGCTCACGGGCTTGGGCAGGAAGACGAACTCGTCACTGTCGGCCAGGGTCTTCTTGAACGCATCCTCGGCGTAGCCGGACATGAAGATGATCTTGATGTCGGGAATGCGCGCGCGCAGCTCCTTGAGAAGGGTCGGCCCATCCATCTCCGGCATCATCACGTCGGAGATGACGAGGTCCAGCGCGCCGGCATGGTTCTCGACCACCTCGAGGGCCTCGACGCCGGAGGCGGCTTGCAGAACCTGGTAGCCGCGGGCGGAGAGCGAACGCGAGAGCACCTCGCGCACATCGTCCTCGTCCTCCACCATCAGGATCGTGCCGGTGCCGGTGAGGTCGGTGAAGCGCTTGGGGGCCTCCTCGCCCTGCGGCTCGCCCACGGCCGCGATGGCCTCCTGCTCGGCGAGCCGCTCCTCCTTCTCGTCGCAGCGCGGCAGATAGATCCGGAACACGGTGCCCTGCCCCAGCGTGCTGTCGGCGAGGATATGGCCGCCACTCTGCTTGACGATCCCATAGACCGAGGAAAGGCCGAGGCCGGTGCCCTTGCCGACCTCCTTGGTCGAGAAGAAGGGCTCGAAGATCTTGTTCATGTGCTCGGGGGCAATGCCGCAACCGGTATCCTCCACCTCGCAGAGCACATATTCGCCGCGCTCGATGCCGTAGGGGGCAAGGGCGAGGCTGTCGCGCTCGGTCACGTTCCGGGTGCGGATGGTGAGCCGGCCGCCCTCGGGCATGGCGTCGCGCGCATTGACGGCGAGATTGACGATGACCCGGCCGAACTGGGCGGCATCGGTCTTCACAAGCCAGAGGTCGCGGCCATGCACCACGTCGAGGGTGATGGTCTCGCCGAGCAGGCGGCGCAGCATGCGCGAGCTCGAGGAGATGATGTCGGTGAGAGAGAGCACCTTCGGGCGCAGGGTCTGGCGGCGGGAGAAGGCTAGGAGCTGGGCCACGAGATCGGCAGCCCGCACGGCGCTGTCCTTGATGCTCTGAATGTCACGGAAGGCGGGATCGGTCGGGCGGTGGCTGGTGAGCAGATGGTCGACAAAGCCGTAGATCGCCTGCAGGACGTTGTTGAAGTCGTGCGCGATGTCGCCGGCAAGCTGCCCCACCACCTGCATTTTCTGGCTCTGCGCAAACTCGATCTCGAGCGCCTTGAGCTCCGTGGTGTCGACCGCGTAGATGATGGCCGCGCCGGGCTGGCCGGCCGTCTCGTCGCCGCCGGCCATGTGGGAGAAATAGAGCCGGCCCGTCCGGGACGAATCGCCGGCGAGCGTAATGTCCACCGGGGTCGGCTGCGCCTGGCCGGCAATGGCCGCCTCGAGCGCGACCTGCACATCGTCCACGTCGTCCTCATGCACATGCTCGAAGATCGTCGTGCGCACGGCCCCATCGGCGAGCCCCTGCTCGAACATGCGGGCGAAGGCCGCATTGGTGTGGCCGATCCGCCCCTGGGCATTGACCGTGGCGATCGCAATGGGCGCGGCGTGGAAGAAGCGCGCAAAGCGCACCCGCGCCGCATCGCCCGTGCTGGCCAGCCCGCCCTCGGGGGACTGGTCGAGGACGAGTGTCATGGCCTGGCCGCCCTCCATGGTGGGCGGGCAATGCAGCATGCGCACGGGCAGGCTGGTGCCATCGGCGCGCACGAGGTCGATATCGAGTATCTCGGGCCGGGCCGGCCGGTCGCCTATGGGCCAGCGCGGGCGCGTCAAAAGGGCGGCGCCGTCCCCGAGAACGATGTCGGCAATGCGCAGGCCCGCACCGGCGCGGTCGGATTTCAAGCCGAGCCAGTCGCGCAGAGTCGCATTGATGGTGATGATGTAGCCATCCCGGCTGGAGGTGAACACACCGGCCGGAAGGCGATCGAGATCGCGCTTGCGTGCCTCTGCCTGCCGGCTGAGCTCTTCGGCAGCGAGGCGCTCGGCGGTGACATCGGTGACGCGCCAGATGGAGAGCCGGTCGGTCTTGCCGGCCTGGCCGGAGGTCCCTGGCATGCGTGCCGGGCGGACCGAGACTCGCAGCCACGTGACGCGCGAGGGCGCGGTCTGGCCCTCCGGCGCGGGCAGAACACGGCGAATGTCCTCCCGCCACGCCTCACCGCGCTCTGCGGCGCGCGTGAGCCGGAAAAGCTGCTCGGAGACCTCGCCGCTTGCCGAGCAGATCAGCTCGATACGCGGCGGGCCTGCGTCCTCGCGCCCGCCGAGCAGGCGGTAGAAGGCCGCGTTGGTATGCAGAATGGTCCCGTCAGAGGCCCGGATCTGCAGGCCCGCCTCGGGATCGGAGGCGTAGGCCGCGAGCAGGCGATCGTCGGCCTGACTGTCGCCGAGCCGCACGAGGCCGATGGATGCGGCGAACAGGAAGAAGACGCCCACCATGGCAAGCCCGGCCAGCAGCCCGAGAACCAGCGGCTCGCCCGTCCCGCGCGAGAGAAAGGCGAGCGCGGCCACGGCAACGGCCAGGCCGAGGGAGAGGAGGATCACGAATCCCCTCAGCCCCTCGCGCCCGGTGACGGGCCGCGTGAGCTTATCTGGATGATTTGGCGCCTCGATATCGTTCATTTGCATCGACTCTAACTGATTCGCCGGGCGCGTGACGATGGCTGATCGATTCGCGCCCATGAACACCGGGCTCGGCCCTGGCGGCGTCACCTTACATTTTGCTTTGTGGTGCCTGGCCGCCGTGTCCGGCCGCCCTGACAGTGCCCGGGGTGGGAGAAAAACCACCGCCGCGCCACCGGAGAGTCGGTGGATTGGGGTTAAAAATCTTTGAACGACGCGGTATATCTTGGCCAGGCTTGCGATCCGACCCGCAGGGGCGAGTCCAGTCTCGCGAGCCGGATCAAGGCGTTGGCTGGGAATCGGACATCATGGAAATCGTTGCGGGCTTGCTGATCATCATCGCGCTGGGGATTCTCGGCTGGTGGCTCCTGAAGGATTATTTCGGGGGGCGACCGTCCTCCACGGGCCTGCTCGGCGGGCGCGAGAAGCGCGTCTCGGTGATCGAGCGGGCCACGGTGGACGGGCGGCGAAAATTGCTGCTGGTGCGGCGAGACAATGTCGAGCATCTGATCATGACCGGCGGCCCCATCGACGTGGTGATCGAGACGGGAATCCATCGCGGGCAGGTGCACCATCCCCAGACGCCGG
>JALUTE010000223.1 GCA_027058255.1 Methyloligella sp.
GTCGAGCGGCTGGAAGACCTCGACCGAGGCGCGCACGGCCGGCTCGGCCCGGATCAATGTCGCATGGCCGCCGAGGGTGGCGAGCACGCGGCGAATGTCCGCCGCCCCCGCATCGGCCGAGGGCGGCACCTCCAGCCAGATCAGCCCGCCGGACCAGTCATAGGCGGCGTGAACGTCCATATAGCCGGAAATGGCATTCACCACCCGCGGCCCCATCTTCGGCGCCGTCGAGATGCGCCAGAGCGGATCGCTCCCGCCTTCCAGGAAGGCGAGCCGGCGCATGGCGCCCCAGAACGCCCGCGAGGCGGCGTCATCCAGCGCCTCGGCCTTGCCATGGGCGGCGAAGCGCTCGGTGAGCTTGCCGGCGCGATAATCGAGGGATGAGGCGAAGCTCTCCAGCCGAAGCGCGGTGATCGGCCCGCGCCGCCCTTCGACGAGCTCGGGATCGAGCCGGGCAACATGGGTGGGCTGAAGGTGCACCGTGCCGGACACCGCATAGGGCGTGCTCATGGCCGCGCACATCACCTCGACGGCGATCTCGTCCGGCATGCCGGTGAAGAGGAGCGTGCGCACGGCCTCGGCACGCGGCAGCACCTTGAAGGTGACCTCGGTGAGGACCGCCAGCGTGCCCCAGGAGCCAGCCAGCATCCGGGCCACGTCGTAGCCGGTGACGTTCTTCATCACGCGCCCGCCGGCCGAGAAGCGCTCGCCGCGCCCGTTCACCGCCCGCACGCCCAGAAGATGGTCCCGGGCCGCTCCGGCGAGGATGCGGCGCGGCCCGGAGATGTTCGCGGCCGCAACGGCGCCGATGGTGGTCTGCCCAGACTCGCCGCCCACGATGGGTGCAAGGTCGATGGGCTCGAAGGCGAGCTCCTGCCCCTTGGCCTCGAGCTCGCGCTCGATCTGGGCGAGGGGCGTGCCGGCACGAGCGGCGAGCACCATCTCGCTCGGCTCGTAGAGCGTGATGCCGCGCAGCATGCGGGTGGTGACCTGCGCCGCCGTCTGGAGCGGGCGCCCGATGGCCGACTTGGAGCCGGTGCCGAGAATCTCGAGGGGCGTGCCTGCGCCCGCCGCCTCGGTGAGAATGTCCGCGAGCTCGGCCTCGTCGGCGGGTCTGAGGAGCTGTGCCAAGGCGCTGTCTCCTCAGGCGGCGCGAGCCGCATCCCGCGCATCGGCCTCGCCGGTCTCGCGGGCGCCCTCGCGCCCGTCGAGCGGAAAGACCTTGGCGGGGTTGAGCAGCCATTGCGGATCGAACACGGTCTTGAGCCGCATCTGCTGCACGAGGTCGGTATCCGTGTACTGGGTGCGCATGAGATCGCGCTTCTCGATGCCGACGCCGTGCTCGCCCGTCAGGCAGCCGCCCACCTCCACGCACAGCTTCAGGATGTCCGCCCCGCAGGCCTCGGCCTTTTCAAGCTCGTCCGGATCGTTGGCATTGTAGAGGATGAGCGGGTGCAGATTGCCATCGCCCGCATGGAAGATGTTCGCGACCCGCAGGCCATATGTGTCGCAGATCCTGCCGATCTCGGTCAGAACCTCCGGCAGCCGCGAGAGGGGGATGACGCCATCCATGCAGTAGTAGTCCGAGATCTGGCCCATGGCGCCGAAGGCGGATTTGCGCCCCTTCCAGATGGCGGCGCTCTCCTCGGCGCTCTGGCTGATGCGCACCGTCTTGGGATCGAAGGCCTCGGCGATCTCGCGCACCCGGGCGAGCAGGCTGTCGATCTCCTCGTCAGAGCCCTCGACCTCGACGATGAGCATCGCCTCCACGTCCCGCGGATAGCCGGCCTTGGCGAAATCATCGCAGACATGAATGGCGGGCTTGTCCATGAACTCGATGGCCACCGGCACGATCCCCGCCCCGATGATCGCGGCGACACAGGCGCCTGCCGCCTCGCTCGAGCCAAAGCCGAGCAGCATGGGCCGCGCCCCCTCGGCGGCCTTGAGAATGCGCACCGTCGCCTCGGTGACGATGCCGAGCTGGCCTTCCGACCCGATCACCAGCGCCGCCAGATCATAGCCGGCGGCATCGAGATGCGCGCCGCCGACCTCCAGGATCTCGCCGTTCATCAGAACCATCTTGAAGCCGAGGACATTGTTGGTGGTCACGCCATATTTCAGGCAGTGGGCGCCGCCCGAGTTCATGGCGATGTTTCCCGCAAGCGTGCAAGCGAGCTGGGAGGAGGGATCGGGCGCATAGAAGAAGCCCTCCTTAGCGACCGCAGAGGAGATGGCGAGATTGGTGATGCCGGTCTCGACCCGCGCGATGCGGTTGTCATAGTCGATCTCGAGAATGCGGTTCATGCGCGAGACGCCGATCACGACCGCATCCTCCGCCGGCAGGGCACCGCCGCAAAGCGATGTGCCCGCACCGCGCGGAATGACCTTGATGCCATGGCCGCTGCAATATTTCAGGCAGGCGGCGACCTCGGCGGTGCTTTGCGGCAGCACCACGGCGAGCGGCATGGCATGATAGGCCGTCAGCGCGTCCGCCTCGAAAGCGCGCCGTCCGTCCTCGTCGGCGATGACGGCCGCCTCGCCCACAAGGCGCCGGAGGTCGGCGACGATCCGATCGCGCTCCGCGAGGATGCGCGCATCGGGGGCGGGCATTGCGAGATGCGACATGTGCGCTCCTTCGCTCCGATTGCTGGCGCCGGCGCCCGCGCGCTCGGCTTGGGTCTCTGCGGTCGACTATACCGCGCCGGGCCGCCCGGAGGGAACCGTCCGAGAGGCGTATCCGGCGCGCTCCGGATGCCGTTCGCAAGGGTGCGACAAAATTAGACTTTCCAGGCAGGTGATGCTATTTCACATTCCATCCTGGGTTGTGCGGCAGATTTTCACTTTTGTTGAAAATGGAAGGGCCAAGCCGCCGACCCGCCGCGTGGGGCGCCGAGTGGATGGGCGAAAGCGCAGCTTGGGCCGCCGAGCGCGATCGGAGGTGACGGGCATGTGCCCGCGATCGCGACGCTGTTGTGATGATCGAGACGGGTGACCATCGGTGACGGCAATCACGGATCTGGAAATATTTGCGCGGGTGGCGCGGACCTGCAACATGTCGGAAGCCGGGCGCGAGATGGGACTCTCGCCGGCGGTTGTGAGCAAGCGCGTGAGCATGCTGGAGGAGCGCCTCGGCGCGCGTCTCTTTCAGCGCACGACGCGCCAGCTCACATTGACGGAGACGGGTGCGGGCTATTTCAAGCGCGTGGTCGATATCCTCAACCTGATCGAGGAGGCGGAGGATTTCGTCAATCGGCGCAATGAGAGTCCCCAGGGCGTTCTGCGCGTCTCCGCGCCGACCTCCTTCTCGCGCCTGCACATCGCGCCCTATCTGGCGCAGTTCCTGGAGCGCTATCCGGGCATCCGGCTGGATTTTCATCTGACCGACCAGTTCGTGGATATCATCCGCGAGGGCTATGACGTGGCGATCCGGATCGGCGAGCTGAAGGATTCAAGTCTCGTCGCCAAGAAGCTCGCCCCCAATCATCGCGTGCTCTGCGCCTCGCCCGACTATCTGCGCAAGGCGGGCGTGCCCAGGACCCTGCGCGACCTCGAGGGGCACAATTGCTTTACCGCCTTCGCCCAGGCCGAGTGGCGACTCGAGGGGCCGAACGGAAAGTTCCACAATGTCCGGGTGCGCGGCAACATCCGCACCAATTCGAGCGAGTTCATTCGCGAGGCCCTGCTGGCCGGGCTCGGAATCGCGCTGCGCTCCACCTGGGACATCGCCTCCGAGTTGAAGCGCGGCGACCTTCTGCGCGTTCTTCCCGAATATCGCGGCTCCAGCAATGTGGCCGTCTTCGCCGTCTATCCGAGCCGGGAGTTCATGCCGCAGAAGGTGAGCGTCTTCATCGACTTTCTCACGAACCTCTATGGGCGGGGCGTTCCCTATTGGGACCGCGATCTCAATCTCGATGAGGCTGTGGCCTGCGACCTCGTCAAGGACCCGACCTGAGAGCGCTGCTGCCGACAGCGGTCACTGTGGTCTGCGCAGCACTGCTGCAGCCCCTCGCGCAGGCTATTCGAGCTGCTCATACATGGTCTTCGCGATCCGGAGCAGCCGCTGGCGCGGGAGCTCCGCCGTCAGCGCAAAGGCCAGCGGCGCGTCGATCCAGTAGAAGGCGGACAGCCCCTCATAGGAGACATACTGGAAGGCGGTGTTGGGCTCGTCCACGCGCCGGCGCAAATAGACCGTGAGGCGCCGGCCGGTCCCGTCCTCATACATGAACAGCGCCGCCGGGCGGCCATTGTCGGGAAGGAGCCGGCCGCCGACGAGCCGAAAGCCATGACTGCGAAAGTCCGGTGCGCGCACCGGCTCGCCGATGCGCTTGGTCAGCCATTTGACGAGATGGGCCTCTTGCCGGGCGTCCACCTCCACGGGATGGCGAACTTCCGAGACATAGACCCGGTACGCGCCGAGCGCGCGGTCGACGAGCATGGGGCGCGCAGGCTTTTGCGGCCCGACGCCCGGCAGCAGATCGGCCGGCAGATGGTGGGCGGTGAGCACGCCGAGCCCATAGCCCGCAACGCCGATGGCCAGCACAAGGGCGATGGAGGCGGCGAGGCGGGCGAGGCGCCGATGCGGAGACGGCGCCTCGAGGCGTGCCAGCGTCTCCTCCATCCGGTCCGGAAGCGGGGCATCGAGCAGGGCGCCATAGCTGCGGTGCAGCGCGTCATTGATCCGCCGATAGGCACGGATGCGGGCCTTGATATCGGGATGCGCCTCGAGCCAGGCCTCGACCGCGCGCCGGTCCGCGGCGGTCAGCTCGCCATCCAGATAGGCGTGCAGCCAGCTCTCGCTGAAACCGTCTGCGCTCACTTGATCCTCCTGAGGGACGGCCGCGACCGCCCGTCCCCGGTCTCCTGCATGAGAACGCGCAACTTCTCTCGCCCTCGCGCAAGCCGCGACATCACCGTGCCGGCAGGGATGCCGAGCACCGCTGCCGCCTCGGCATAGCTCAAGCCCTCGAGCCCCACGAGAAGAACCACCGCCCTCTGCTCCTCGCTGAGCTGTTGCAAGGCCCGGTCCATGTCCCCGGCGGACGCATGGGTCTGCGGATCGGCGCCCTGATGGCGGGCATCCCTTTCGTCATAGGCCACATGCACGGGCCTGCGCGCGCGCCGGCGCATGGCGTCGGCATGAATGTTGTGCAGGATGGTGAACAGCCATCGGCGCGGGCTCTCGCCATGGCGCCACTGATCGAGGCGTGTGAGCGCCCGCTCCAGGCAGTCCTGCACCAGATCGTCCGCGGCATCGCCATCGCCGGTCAGCGCCCGCGCATAGCGCCTGAGGCGCGGGATCTCGGCGGCGACCGCATCGCGACGGCTCATGCCAACTCACCTCCCGGCTCGTTCCCTCCCGGTCGCCAAGGCCGCAGGCGCGGGACGGTCCCATTGGACCGTCCCGCGCCATGGGCACGGCTTCGGGCCTTGCTGTCGCTCGGCCCCTATTTCTTCTTCTCGGCCCGGTATTTCTCGTGGCACCCCTTACACGTCTTGATCACGTCGCCAAAGGCCATCTTGAATGCGCCAAGGCCTTTCTTGGCCGCCTCGGCCGCCTCTTCCGCCTTGTCCTCCATGCCTTCCATCCGCTCGAGGAAGCCCTTCATGTCCTTCCAGATTTCCGCCTTGGCGCGGGTCTTCTCGCCCGTCTCCGAGCCCTTCGGGAAGAGGTGCTCGAGCCCATAGGCCGTCGCCGCGATCGTGCGCATGGCGAGCTCGGCCACCTGGGCGTCATAGGCCCGCTTGCCCTTGACCATGGCACCCGCCGTCATCGCCGCGAGCTTGTTGGTCTGCATCAGCTCCTTGCGCGCCTTGATCGGGCTTCCCGCATCCGCCGGCAGGCTGGAGGCGACCAGAAAACTGCCCAAAGCGATGCCGGCAGCGATGGTGAGGATGGATTTTCGCATATGTGATCTCCCTTGTGTGATCTCCCGCGCGCGAGATGAACTCCCGTGCACGAGATGAAATGGTCCGGCCCGGAATGGTCGATGGCGTGCCGCGACACGATCACGAGCCTCGTGCGATGACGAGCAAGGTCCGGCCCGGCCGCCGGGAGGCCGAACCGGACCCGTTCCGCGCCTCGTCCCTCGCGGGATCCGGCGCGAAAGCCGAGCTTATGTCCGGAATCCGAAAGCGGTCTCGCTCACTTCATCTTGGTCATCAGCAGCCGAGCGGCCTCGGAGAGGGCATGCTCCGAGTCGTGGTGCTTGCCAGCCTTGTGCAGGGCCATGCCCTTGGCCTTGAGCGCCATGACGGCCTTCTTGTCCGCCGCAGAGAGCGTGACCTTACCGAGCGCGGCGTCGATGGCCTTGGCGTCCTTCGGGCAGTGATGGGCCGCGGCCGGGCTTGCCGCGAAGGCGATGAAGGCAGCCGCGATGGCGAGTGTTCTCGTCATGGGGGAACTCCTCCTTTGGGGTGCACGTCGCTTGTGGTGGGGTTAACGCCATCGGGGCGCGGATTATTCCAATAAAAACGCACCACCCTGTGGGGCGGTGCGCAAGGCGGTGATGGTGTGCAAAGGGCGCGGGCTCGGGCACCCGCCGGCGGATTGCCGTTCTCAGCCGAGCCCGGCGCAGAAGCGCTGAATGCGCTGGCAGGCCTCCTCGAGGGCCTCCGTCGAGGTCGCATAGGAGACGCGGAAGAAGGGCGAGAGGCCGAAGGCGGCACCGTGCACGACCGCGACGCCCTCCTCCTCCAGGAGAGCCGTCACGAAATCCTCGTCATTTGCGATCGCCCGCCCGCCCGCGGAGGTCTTGCCGATGCAGCCCGCGCAGGAGGGGTAGACATAGAACGCGCCTTCCGGCGTCGGGCAGTCGAGCCCGGGCGCCTGGTTGAGCATGGAGACCACCAGGTCGCGGCGCTCCTTGAATACGCCCGCGCGCTCCTGGATGAAATCCTGCGGCCCGTTCAGCGCCTCCACGGCCGCCCACTGGCTGATGGAGCTCGGGTTGGAGGTGGATTGGGACTGGAGCTTGGCAATGGCCTTGATCAGCGCCTCCGGCCCGCCCGCATAGCCGATGCGCCATCCGGTCATGGCATAGGCCTTGGAGACGCCGTTCATCGTCAGCGTGCGCTCGCGCAAGCCCGGCTCCACCTGCACGGGCGTGACGAAGCGAAAGCCGTCATAGACGAGGTGCTCGTACATGTCGTCCGTGAGCACCCAGACATGGGGATGGCGCATCAGAACGTCCGTGAGCGCCTTGAGCTCGCTCTCGCCATAGGCCGCGCCGGAGGGGTTGGAGGGCGAGTTGAAGATCAGCCATTTGGTCTTGTCTGTGATCGCCGCCTCGAGCGCCTCGGGCGTCAGCTTGAAGCCGTTCTCGAGCGTGGTCTCGACGAAGACGGGCGTTCCGCCGCCAAGCAGCACGATGTCCGGATAGGACACCCAGTAGGGCGCCGGGATGATCACCTCGTCGCCCGGGTTGAGCGTCGCGAGCAGCGCGTTGTAGAGCACCTGCTTGCCGCCGGTGCCGACGGTGATCTCGGACGGCTTGTAGTCGAGGCCGTTCTCGCGCCGGAACTTCTCGGCGATCGCCGCCTTGAGCTCGGGCAGGCCATCGACCGCCGTATATTTGGTCTCGCCCCGGCGGATGGCGGCGATGGCCGCCTCCTTGATGTTGTCGGGGGTGTCGAAATCCGGCTCTCCGGCCCCGAGCCCGATGACGTCGTGACCGGCGGCCTTGAGCTCGCGTGCCTTCTGTGTCACGGCGATGGTGGGGGATGGCTTCACGCGTGAGAGCGCGTCGGCGAAAAAGCCCATGGGAGGTCTCCCTCGGCAAGGATGGTTCGGTCTGGCGCGGCAATGCTGGACGACGTCGCGCCCACATGTCACCCATCGGTGCGGAGCGTTACGGTCCGGGCAGGGGGACAGCCGGCGCGATCGGCCGGCGCAACCTACGCTGACCGCCCATGGGATGCAAGGGCAGGCGGCGACCGCCCATCGTCCTCGGGGTGCGCCGACGGGCGGACCGCGGCGCAGAGCGCGGCAAAGGGTCTTGTGGGGCAAGATGGAGCATGGGCCTCGCCGCCCCCTGTGGCAGAATGCGCGGCCGAGCTTGGCCCTCTGCCCGCGACACCGACCCGGAAGGCGCCCTTGACCCTCTCAGCACTCACGCGACCGGAAAACCTGCTCGTCCTGGGGGCAACGCTCCTTGTCGGCGGCCTTCTGCTGGTGCCGCGCCTGCGCCATGCGCGGCTCTGGCGGGCGACGGTGACGCCGCTTGCCTCGATCATCGGCAGCGGCTTCCTGGTCTCGGGCCCCCTGCTTGCCAATATCGCCGGGCATGCCGCCGCCCTCATCATGGCGGCGCTCTGCCTCGGCGCCTATGTGATCGGTGCGGCCATCCGCTTCAACATTGCGCATCTCGAGCCGCTGCTGGCCCGCCACGCGGCGCCGGAGCGGATCGTCCGCCTGGAGCAGGCCTCGGAGCTCGCGCTCGCCGGGGCCTATCTGATCTCCATTTGTTTCTACATACAACTGATGGCCGCCTTCCTGCTTCGCGGTGCCGGGGTCGAGGGGGTGTGGATCGCGAACATGCTCGCCACCGTGGTTCTGGCTTTTCTCGGCATTACGGGGCTCGTGCGCGGCTTTCGCCGCCTGGAGCTCCTGGAGGAGACCTCGGTCGGTCTCAAGCTCGCCGTGATCGCCGGGCTGCTCGTGGGGCTCATCGGCTATGATGTGGATCTGGTGCTCACCGGGCGCTGGCCCGATCTGGAGCTGCCCGACGGCATCGACTTCGAGCATGTGCGCGTGGCGCTCGGCTCGCTTCTCATCGTCCAGGGATTCGAGACCTCGCGCTATATCGGTCACGCCTATGACGCGCCGACGCGGGTGCGCTCCATGCGCCTGGCCCAGTGGATCGCGACGGCCATCTATGTGGCCTTCATCGTGCTGGCGACCGACCTTCTCGACCCCACGGCGCCGATTTCCGAGACCGCCATCATCGACTATGCCGCCGTGGTCGCAGGCGTCTTGCCGGTGCTGCTCCTGATCGGAGCCGTCATGGCCCAGTTCAGCGCCGCCACCGCCGACTTTCTCGGCACGGCTGGCATCATCACCGCGCATCTGCGCCGGGTCCCCGAGCGCTGGCTCTATCCGATCATCGCGCTGGCAGGCATCGTTCTCACCTGGACGACGAGCGTGTTCGAGATTCTCGCCATCGCCTCGCGCGCCTTCGCCGCCTATTACCTGCTGCAATGCGTGATCGCGGTCCTGGTTGCCCGTGCGCAGGAGGGCGGGGCCGGTCACGATGCGCGCAACGCGGCCTTTCTGGCCGGGGCTGGACTGTCGGCGGCCGTGCTCGTTCTCGGCGTGCCGGCCCACTGATCCCCGCAAGGCGCACGAAGGGGCCCTCGCCGGACCTATTCCTCGCGGACATAGGTGCCCGGCGCATCGCCGAGCGGCGGATAGCCGGCGGCCGGCGCCCCCATGGAGGGCGGTGCGACCCGCGTGCCGGAATGCTCGGCGAGCCAGGCCTGCCAGGTGGGCCACCAGGAGCCCTCGCGCTCGGGCGTGAGGACCAGCCAGTCCTCCGGCGCGATATAGGGCTCGCCTTCGTGCCGCGTCGCGACACGGTGCCGGCGGCGGGGGTGGCCGGGCTCGGAGATGATGCCGGCATTGTGGCCGCCATTGGTCAGCAGGAAGGTGACGTCCGTATCGGCGAGCAGGTTGATCTTGTAGACCGATTTCCAGGGCGCAACATGGTCCTTCTCAGCCCCGACGGCGAAGATCGGGGGGCGGATGTCGGTGAGCGCGATCGGCCGGCCGGCGACCTCGTAGCGCCCCTGGGCAAGGTCGTTGCTCAGGAAGAAGCGGCGCAGATATTCCGAATGCATGCGGTAGGGCATGCGCGTTGCGTCCGCGTTCCAGGCCATGAGGTCGATCATGGGCCGGCGCTCGCCCATCAGATAGTCATGCACCATGCGCGACCAGATGAGGTCGTTGGAGCGCAGGATCTGAAAGGCGCCGGCCATCTGCCGGGTGTCGAGATAGCCCTGATCCCACATCAGGTCCTCGAGATAGGCGGTCTGGCTCTGGTCGATGAAGAGCATGAGCTCGCCCGCCTCGGTGAAATCCGTCTGGGCCGCGAAGAGCGTGACGGTCTGGAGCCAGTCCTTGCCATCGCGCCCCAGCGCCGCGGCGGCGACGGCGAGCAGGGTCCCGCCCAGGCAGTAGCCCACCGCATGCACCTTCCGCTCGGGCACGATGGCGCGCACCGCATCGAGCGCCCGCATGACCCCGAGCTCGAGATAGTCCTCCATGGCGAGATCGCGGTCGGCCTCGGTCGGGTTCTTCCAGGAGATCATGAACACGGTGTGCCCCTGGCCGACCAGATATTTGACCAGCGAGTTGTGGGGCGAGAGATCGAGGATGTAGTATTTCATGATCCAGGCGGGGACGATCAGAACCGGCTCCGGGTGGACCTTCCTGGTCGTGGGCTCATACTGGATGAGCTCGATCAGCCGGTTGCGGTAGATCACCTTGCCGGGCGTGACCGCGACCTCCTTGCCCACGCGGAAACGCTCCGTGCCGACGGGCCGTTTCTGCAGCACCGCCCGCTCCCAGTCCTCGATGAAATTCTGTGCGCCGCGGACGAGATTCATGCCGCCGCTTTTCAGCGTTGCGGCCAGCACCTCGGGATTGGTCGCGGGAAAGTTCGAGGGAGAGACGATATCGAGAAGCTGGCGGGCCGAGAAGGCGACCACCTCCTCGTGATGCTTCGAGACGCCGTGCACGCCGGTCGTCGCGTTATGCCACCATTGCTGAACGAGCAGGAAGGCCTGGTAGTAGAGCGAGAAGGGCAGATGCTGCCAGTCCGGTGCGTCGAAGCGGCGGTCCTGCGGCAGGGGCTTGATGCAGGGCCCGTCCTTCTTGCCGGCGAGAAGGCGCTCGACATGGGTGAGAAAGGTGATGCTCTTGCGCATCGCCTTCTCCACGAGCTGGCCCTGCTTGCCCGGCGAGTTGGCCAGATGCACGGCCCAATCCAGATAGGCCAGCATCATCGCGGCCGGTGAGATGCCCCCCGTGACGCGGGCCTCCGCGGCATGGAGGAAGCGGTCGATGGGGTAGACGTGGCTCGTCTGCTCGGGCCCCTGGCTCATGGCGCATCTCCCGTGTCCGCATCGCGCTCGGGCGGCCCCGTGCGTCTGCCCGCAGCGCATGCGCCGCCGCGCTCGCTCAATGGGGTCCGCACGGTCCCCGATGCTGCATGTGGGGATGGCGATATTGCAGTGCAACATCGCCGGGGCCGGCTGCGAAACCATGCCCCACATGCCATGACACGTGGCCCGGCTCGGCAAGACGGCCCATCATTGCCCGGTCCGCGGGGCCATGATGGCCTCGGCGCCCGTGACGACATCGAGCAGCTCGGCGGTAATGGCCTCTTGACGCAGAACGTTCTCGCGTCTGCGCAGCTCGGTGAGCTTGTCGGCGATGTTGTGGTCGGCCGCGGCCATGGCGCGCAGCCGCGCCGCGTTCTCGCTGGCAAGGGATTCCATCATCGCATGGGTGATCTCCGCGAGGAGATATTCACGCGCAAGCCGTTCCAGCAGCACGTCCGGCGCAAGCTGGTGCAAGGGCGGGTTGCCCTGGCCGGCATGGGCGAGCAGAGCCGGGTCGAGCGGCAGGATGCGCTTGACCCGGGGCTGCCAGGCTCCCGCCTCGCCATGGGTCCCGAACACGATCTCCGCCATGGAGGCATTGGCGAGATGCGCCGCGAGACGCCGCGTGATGGCGAGCACGCCCCCGGCATGGGTCGCCATGGGATAGGTATCCGCGACATCGAGTCCCTTCTCCTCGGCCAGCAGGGCGCCGCGCCGGCCGATGATCACCAGCGCATGCCGAGCTCCGGCCCGCGCCCGGGCGCGCTCGAGCAGATGCTCGTTCAAGGCGCCGACAAAGCCGTGCTCCGAGCAGACCGCGATGACGATTTCGGCCTGCGGGCCCGCCCGTGCCGGGATGCCATTTGCCGGCTCGGGAAGGAGGCGGGCCGCCTGCCCAATGGCGCGCTCCACCACCGCCACATGGTGGCGTATGCCATCGAGGCTCGCCTCGGCCTCCTGAAGGCGGGCGGCCGCGAGCGCGCGCAGTGCCCGAACCAGATCGCGCAGCTCGGCGAGACTGGCAATCCGTGCCTTGAGCCGGGCGAGCGCTTCCATGTCACGGCGCCTCCTCTTGCTCGAGCGCCTCTTCGTGTTCGGCCGCGCCCTCATGCTCGGGCGCCATCTCGGCCAGAAGCGCGTCGATGGCATCGGTCAGGCGCGCCATGTCCTCCTGCGGCAGGCGGCCATCGCGCTCCAGGCGGGCCACCGTCAGCGGGAGCTGGCGGGAAAGCCATGCCCCTACGGTCGCACGAAAGGGCTCGATCCGGTCGAGCGGCAGGGTGTCGAGCCCCCCGCTGCCAACAGCGATGAGGAGGGCCACCTGCTCCGTCAGGGAGAGGGGCCGATATTGGGGCTGTGCGAGAATGGCGCGGATGCGCCGGCCATGCGCGATTCTGCGCCGCGTGCGCTCGTCCACCATGGCCCCGAAGCGGGAGAAGACCTCCAGCTCCAGGAACTGGGCATATTCGAGCTTCAGTGTCTTTGCGAGGTCCCTCATGACCGGCGCCTGGGTCCGGCCGCCGACCCGCGACACGCTCATGGCGACGTTCACGGCCGGCTTCTGGCCCTCATAGAACAGCTTGGGCTCGAGAAAGATCTGGCCGTCGGTGATGGAAATGAGATTGGTCGGAATGTAGCCGGATATGTTCCCGGCCTGGGTCTCGGCGATGGGCAGGGCCGTGAGAGAGCCGCCACCGCGTGCTGGCGAGAGCTTGGCCGCCCGCTCCAGCAAACGGGCGTGCAGATAGAACACATCGCCCGGATAGGCTTCGCGCCCCGGCGGACGGCGCAGCAGCAGCGAGAGCTGGCGGTGCACGATGGCATGCTTGGTCAGATCGTCGATCACCAGAAGCGCATCCTCGCCCCGGTCGCGGAAATACTCCGCCATGGTGCAGGCGGCGAAGGGCGTGATCCATTGCGCGCCGGGGGGTGCCTCGGCCTCGCCGACGACGAAGATGCAGCGCTCGAAGGCGCCGTGCTCGCGCACCGCCTCGATGGCCTGGTTGACGGTCGATGTTCTCTGGCCGATGGCCGCATAGACCGAGATCACATCGCTCGCCCGCTGGTTGATGATGGCGTCGATGCCGATGGCGGTCTTGCCGGTCTTGCGATCGCCGATGACGAGCTCGCGCTGCCCGCGCCCGAGCGGAATCATGGCGTCGATCACGGTAAGGCCCGTCATGAGCGGGTTCGTAACGAAGTCGCGATCGACGATGGCGGGGGCGCGCCGCTCGACCGGGTCATGGCGCTCGGCGCGGATGGGCGGGCCGCCATCGAGGGGACGGCCCAGGGAGTCGACGACCCGGCCGAGCAGGCGCTCGCCGACGGGAACGCGAACAATGTCGCCCGTGCCTTGCACGCGCATGCCGGCGGCAATGGCGTCGCTGTGGCCGAGCAGGACGCATCCGAGCGTGTCCTCCGCGATGCGCATCGCCAGGCCCGGCGTGCCATCCTCGAAGCGGAGCAGTTCGTCGAGCCGGGCCTCGGGCA
>JALUTE010000224.1 GCA_027058255.1 Methyloligella sp.
CGTCATGCCGGTGACGCCGCCGCCATTCCCGATGTGGCGCGCACCATCATGGTCGTCGGCGGCGGCGTCACCGGCATGACGGCGGCGCTGGAGGGCGCGCGCTCGGGCCATGACGTGCTGCTGGTGGAGCGCTCGGACCGCCTCGGCGGCTGGAGCGCCAAATGGTCGGCGCGCATGCCGCATCGGCCGCCCTATCGGGGCGTGGAGGAGAACGACCTCGCCGCGCTCATCGAAGAGGTCGAGGCCAATGACCGCATCACCGTCATGACCGACACCCTGGTCGCCAAGACCGCCGGCGCGCCGGGGCGCTTCGAGGTCACCCTCGCCAGGGGCGGCAGCGAGCAGACCGAGCGCATCGGCGCCATCGTCGTGGCGACCGGCTGGCGGCCCTATGATGCGAGCAAGCTCGGCCATCTGGGCTATGGCGCATCGCCCGATGTGGTGACCGGCGTCGAGCTCGAGGAGATGCTCGCCCAGATGAACGGCGCCGGCCTCAAGCGCAAGTCCGATGGCAAGGCCCCCAAATATGTCGCCTTCATCCAGTGCGCCGGCTCGCGCGACCCCGAGCACCTGCCCTATTGCTCGTCCGTCTGTTGCGGCGTCTCCATCAAGCAGGCGCTCCAGATCAAGCGGGCCGACCCGGATGCGAGCGTCTACATTCTCTATGAGGAGCTGCGCACCCCCGGCACCGCGGAGGAGTTCTACCGCGAGGCCCAGGAGGCCGGCGTCATCTTCATGAAGGGCAAGGTGAGGAGCGTCGACGGCTCTCTCAAGGTGCTCTATGAGGACGAGCTTCTGGGCAAGGAGATCCCCATGGAGGGGCTCGACATGGTGGTGCTCGCCACCGGCATGGTGCCCAACTCCACCAATCCGGATGTGAGCCTGCCCGAGGATGTGCCGGAGGAGGTGAAGGAGCGCGCCGAGGCCCAGCTCCATGACGACATCAACCCGGTCTCGCCCATTCCGGTGGCGGGCTACAAGTCCGGCGAGGCCCCCGAGCCCCTGCCCCATGTGGAGCACATCCCCGAGGGCGGGCCGATCCTGAACCTGCAATACCGCCAGGGCCCGCACATCCCGATTCTGGCGGACGGGTTCTCGGACAGCCATTACATCTGCTTTCCTTACGAGACGCGCCGCACCGGCATCTACACGGCCGGCCCCGTGCGCCGTCCCATGGACATGGCGGAGAGCGCCGAGGATGCCGCCGGCGCCGTGCTCAAGGCGATCCAGGCCATCGAGATGGCGGGCGAGGGCATCTCCGTGCATCCGCGCGTCGGCGATCTCTCCTTCCCCAAGATCGGCCACGACATCTGCACCAAGTGCCGGCGCTGCACGGTCGAGTGCCCCTTCGGCGCCATCGACGAGGAGGAGGACGGCAAGCCGATCATCAACTTCTCGCGTTGCCGGCGCTGCGGCACCTGCATGGGCGCATGCCCCGTGCGCACCATCACCTTCGACAATTACAATCCTCAGATGGTGTCCGACATGATCAGCGCGGTGAACATTCCGGACGAGTTTGCGGAGAAGCCGCGCATCCTGGTGCTCGCCTGCGAGAACGACGCCTATCCGGCCCTCGACATGGCCGGCATCAACCGGCACCAGATGGATCCCTATATGCGGGTCATCCCGGTGCGCTGCCTCGGCTCGGTGACGCTGCTCTGGATCTCGACGGCGCTCGAGAAGGGCTATGACGGCGTCATGCTCCTGGGTTGCAAGTCGGGCGACGACTATCAGTGCCACTTCGTCAAGGGCTCGGGCATCGCCAAGGAGCGCATGAGCAAGGTCGGCGAGACCTTGAAGAGCCTCATGCTCGAGGAGGAGCGGGTGCAGATGGAGGAGATCTCCATCGCCGACTCGCATCGCGTCGTCGATGTCCTGAACGGCTTCGGCGAGACGATCAAGGGCGTTGGCCTCAATCCGTTCAAGGGGTTCTGATCCATGACCACACCCGCCCCCGACACCACCAAGACCTATGATCTCTCCTTCGCCAAGTGGGTCTATGACAATGTCAATGGCGGAGACAAGATGGCGCTGTGCATGCAGTGCGGCGTCTGCTCCGGCTCCTGCCCGATTGGCGTGCAGATGGATTATGGGCCGCGCAAGCTCTTCCAGATGATCCGTGCCGGCATGAAGGAGGACGTGATGACCTCCAACACGCTGTGGAACTGCACGTCCTGCTATCGCTGCGTCGTGCGCTGTCCGCGCGGCGTGCCGGTCACCTACATTCTCCAGGACCTCGCCGCCAAGGCGGTGGAGATGGGCTATGCGAGCGCCCAGGCGACGGAGAATGCCAAGTTCGCCAAGTCCTTCTGGTGGAGCGCCAGGACCTGGGGGCGCACCGACGAGCGCTTGGTCACGGCTCTCTATTATTTCTCCCTCGGCTTCGGGGAAGGCATCAAGCGCGGCCTGGCCAATCTCAAGATCGCCCTCGGCATGGTCAAGACCGGGCGCATGCATATCGGCATGCCCCACAAGGTGAAGGACGCGAAGGGGCTGAAGGCCATCCTCGCCAAGGCCGCGGAAATCGAAGAGCGCGGGAGTGGGAGCTGAACCATGAGCGCTGAGAAGAAAACCGGGAAGGTGACGTTCACATATTATCCGGGCTGCTCGTCCCAGGGCAGCGCCCGCCATCTTGACGAATCCTTGCGCGCCATCGCGCCGGAGATCGGCATCGAGCTGCGCGATCTCGACGACTGGAATTGCTGCGGCGCCTCGGTGGGCCATATTGGCGGCGGCCAGTTGCCCAATCTGGCGCTCACCGGGCGCAATCTCGCCAAGGCGGAGCAGCAGGGGCCCGAGGACGTGGTGACCGGCTGTGCCGCCTGCTATCTCAACACCCATGCGGGCAATGAGAAGATCAAGGCCGATGTCAAGAAGCGCCAGGCGGTGAACGAGGCGCTCGGCGCGGCCGACATGTCCTATGATGCCGATCTCCAGGTCCGGCACATGTGCGAGGTGATCGTCAACGAGGTGGGCATCGACAGGATCAAGGAGCGGGTGACCAATCCGCTCGAGGGGCTGAAGGTGGCGGGCTATGTGGGCTGCCAGACGGTGCGCCCCTTCGCCGGCACGGACTCGGGCGGCAGCTACGACACCTATGAGGACCCGGACTTCCTCGACGATTTCGCCGAGGCCTGCGGCGCCGAGGCCGTGCCCTTCGAGGTCAAGACCGCCTGCTGCGGCGGCTCGGTCGCCGTGATGAGCCCCGATCGCACCCTGCATCTCATCAAGCGCATTCTCGAGGCCGCCAAGGAGGCTGGCGCCGACGTCATCTCGACCCCCTGCCCCCTCTGCCAGACCAATGTCGAGATGTATCAGGAGATGATCAACGAGAAGTACGGCACGGATTTCAATATCCCGGTCGTCTTCTACAGCCAGCTCATGGCGGTGGCCTTCGGCCTCGATGGCGAGAAGGATGCGGCCCTGCACCGCAACACCATCCGCTCCGAGAAACTCGAGGCCATGGCGAAGAAGTAGCGCCGCGCATTCTCGAGCGTCCGATGGGCCGTGGCCGGGCGGGGCCTGAAAGCTGCGTTGCGCCATCCACCGGTCGGCGCCGCGCGGCGTCCGTCTGCTTCCCCCCTGTTTTCTGGCTCTCGCCTCGCCCCGGCGCATGCCGTTCCGCGACGGCACGAGCCCTATCGCACGCAGGGTCGCTCGGCGCGCCACTGTCAATCGCGAACAACGGGCGCCCAGCGCGGCCATTTGCCGGCCCGGATCATGGGGGCGAGGGCCTTCAGCGTGCTCGGGCCGAGGGCTGCGCGGGCCTTGGCGAGCAGGCGGTCGAGCTCCTTGCCGGCCAGCCCCTTCTTGCGTGCACGGGCGAGGATGAAATAGGCGAACTCGGGCGTCAGGCGCACGATCGCCCCGCTTTCGGCGATGCGCGCGAGCGTGACCATGGCGGGTGCATAATCTCTGAGCGCGATGTTGATGATGTCTGCCACAGCCCGATTGCGCAGGCGTTCGACAGCGCCCATGGCAAGATACTCGGCAATGTCGTGTTTCTGGCGCAGGCGAGGCGCCGGCAGCATTTTCTCGACAATCTGCCTTTGCGCCAGGCGTAGCTCCTCCACGGCCTGGCAAAGCGCAACCTCCGGGTAGGCCCGCGCAAGAACCACGCGGTGGAATGCAAGGCCCGGGTCCACGCCACCCTTGGCCGCCAACGCACGCGCCAAGCGTTCTCGCAGGGCCTTTTCCAGCTTGAAGGCCGCAGATCGACACGCGCCGATCGCCATGTCGAGGCGATATTCGGTCAGCCGCGCCCCTCGCAAGAGCTTGTGTGCAGGGGGAAATGCGTAACCGGCAAACAGCCCGGCAAGCAGATCGTTCCTTTCGTAAATGCGATCGACGCTCGCCGAGGCCGCACCGGCACCCGCACCGGACACGCAGAGAAGCAACGCCATAATGGGTCCGCATCGCAGAGCGCGCAAACGTTTGGTCACGTTGTTTGGCCTTTTTGTTATTTCTGCATGCACACCGTCAATATGAAAAACCTAAGTCAATGCTTCAATTGATTTGAAAACATAATCCCCGCTCCGTGGCAGCATGACACCTGATTGCCCTGAACCAACCTTGACGCCTCACCGCGGCGCCGATGCGCCTTGTGGCCTGCCCGCGCGGGGTGATATGGAGCGCCGATGCGCCGCGCGCGGCCCTGCGTGCGCCCTCCTCAGAGGCTTCGAGACCCCCCATGCCAGAGCTCCCCATCCGCATCGGCACGCGCGGCAGCCC
>JALUTE010000225.1 GCA_027058255.1 Methyloligella sp.
GGCGCGGCCACGCTATGTGGGGCGCTCCGCCTCGGCATCGACCGCGACGGGCCTTCTCGCGCGTCATCTGGAGCAGCAGAAGGCGCTGGTCGAAGAGGCGCTCACGGGCTGAGGATGCGGGGCTGAGGATGCGGGGCTCCGGCCGGCAGCGGCGTGGTTCGGCCCCTTGGAGCAGGCAGGAAAGGCAAAGCCATGGCAGTCGAGATCCGTGTGCCGACCCTGGGCGAATCCGTGACCGAGGCCACGGTCGGCCAGTGGTACAAGAAGCCGGGAGATGCGGTGAATGCGGACGAGCCGCTGGTCGAGCTCGAGACGGACAAGGTCGCGGTCGAGGTTCCGGCGCCCGTCTCGGGCACCATCTCCGAGATCACGGTGAAAGAGGGCGAGACCGTCGAGGTCGGCGCCGTGCTCGGCGCGATCGCGGAAGGCCCGGGCAAGGCGGTGAGCAGCGACAAGACGGCTGGCGGGCGCAAGGCGGCGGCGCGAAAGCCCGCAGAGCCCTCTCCGGCGCCGGCATCGACAGAGCAGGCGCCTACGGCAGCGGCGCCCGCGACGGCACCCGGGGCTGCATCCGCTCCGGCCCCGGCGCCGGCCGGCGGCAATGGCGGCGGCATGCCGCCCTCTCCGGCCGCGCGCAAGCTGATGGCCGAGCGGGGCCTCGGGCCCGGTGACGTTGCGGGCTCGGGGCGGCGCGGACAGGTGCTCAAGGAGGACGTGCTCGCCGCGGCCTCCGCGCAGGCCGGCGGCACGCCTTCGCCCGCCCCCTCCCCGACGCCCATGCCCGAGGTGCCGCGCGGCGTGCCGATGCCGGGCGATGATGCGGCGCGCGAGGAGCGCGTGCGCATGTCTCGCCTGCGCCAGACCATCGCCCGGCGGCTCAAGGATGCGCAGAACACCGCCGCCATGCTCACCACCTTCAATGATGTGGACATGAGCGCGGTGATGGATCTGCGGCGCGCCTATCGCGACCGGTTCGAGAAACGGCACGGCGTGCGCCTGGGCTTCATGGGCCTCTTTGTCAAGGCCAGCATTCAGGCGCTCAAGGAGGTGCCGGCGGTCAATGCCGAGATCGACGGCGCCGACATCGTCTACAAGAACTACTATCACATCGGCGTGGCGGTGAGCACCGAGCGCGGCCTGGTCGTGCCCGTCATTCGCGATGCCGACGCGATGAGCCTCGGCGACATCGAGAAGGCCATCAATGATTATGCCGCGCGCGCCCGCGAGGGGCGCCTCGGCATCGAGGAGATGCAGGGCGGGACCTTCACCATCACCAATGGCGGCGTGTTCGGCTCGCTGCTCTCGACGCCGATCCTGAACGCGCCGCAATCCGGCATTCTCGGCATGCACCGCATCGAGGAGCGCCCGGTGGTCCGCAATGGCGAGATCGTGGTGCGGCCCATGATGTATCTGGCGCTGACCTATGACCATCGCCTGGTGGATGGGCGCGAGGCGGTCACCTTCCTCGTGCGCGTCAAGGAGTGCCTCGAGGACCCGCAGCGCCTCCTGCTGGAGGTGTGACACGGCAGGGCGAAAGGCGTGCCTTTCAAGCGCCCCCCCACCGTCCCGCATGCACCGCAGCGTGAAGCGAGCGCGGAACGATGCGGTACTGCTCCGGGAGCTTGTCCATCGCAACCGCACGCCGCTCCAACGCCCTGTGTCTGCGCCACGCTCGGGGCGAGGCCCCGAGGCGCTCCTATCCCCCCTCGCCCGCCAGATCGGCCGATGCCCGGCGGGTGCGCATGGCCTGAACGAGCGGCGCGACAAGGAACAGCACCGTCGCCACCATGATGGCGAGGGTCAGGGGACGCTCCCAGAGGAAGGCCCATCCGTCATGGATCTCGAGGGCGCGGCGGAGATTCTCCTCCATCAGGCGGCCGAGGACGAAGGCGAGGATCATGGGCGCCATGGGATAGCCGGCAAGGCGCAGAACGATCGCGACCGCCGCGAAGAGGACCATAAGTTGTATGTCGAAAGTGTTGAACGAGATCAGATAGACCCCACAGAGGGAGAAAAAGAGAACCAGCGGGACCAGGATCGGACGCGGCATGGCGAGCAGCCGGGCAATGTAGGGGATGAGCGGCAGGTTGAGAACGAGCAGAACGATGTTGCCCACATACATGGACAGGATCACCGACCAGAAGACGGCCGGGTTCTCGACGAAAAGGCGGGGGCCGGGCTGGATGCCGTAGGAGATGAGGGCGCCCAGCATGACCGCCGTCGTGCCGGAGCCCGGAATGCCGAGGGTGAGGAGCGGCACGAAGGAGCCTGAGCAGGCCGCGTTGTTCGCCGTCTCGGGTGCGGCCAGCCCCTTGAGGGAGCCCTTGCCGAACTCGGCCTTGTCCTTGTCTGAGGCAAGGCCGCGCTCGAGACCATAGGCCAGGAAGGAGGCGATGGTCGCCCCCGCCCCGGGCAGAACCCCGATGAAGAAACCGAGCACGGATGAGCGCCCGATCACGGGCATGATGGCCTTTGCCTCGCCCGGGGCGAGGCGCAGGGAGCCCATGCCGCCCCGCGCCGCCTGGCGGGCCGCCTTGTCCACGCGCTCGCGTTTGAGCACCGTCATCAACGCTTCCGACAGGGCGAATGTCGCCATGGCCACCAGAAGGAAGCTGATCCCGTCCAGGAGGTCGATCATTCCGAAGGTATAGCGCGAGATGTCGGAGGAGGTGTCCTGCCCCACGGTGGCCAGGGCGAGGCCGAGCGCCACCATGAGCATCGCCTTGAGAAATTGCCCCCGCCCCGCAAAGGCAGCCACCGCCGTGAGCCCCAGAACCATGAGGGCGAAATATTCGGACGACTGAAAGGCGAGCGACACGTTGGCCAGGGCGGGCGCCGCAAGCAGAAGGAAGATCGCCGCGATCGTGCCGCCGGAGAAGGAGGCGTAGGCGGCGACCGCAAGGGCCTTGCCCGCGAGCCCCCTGCGCGCAAGCGGATAGCCGTCGAACGAGGTGGCGACCGTGCCGGCAACGCCCGGCGCGTTGAGCAGGATCGAGGAGGTGGAGCCGCCGAAAATCGCGCCGTAATAGACGCCGGCCATGAGGATGAGGCCTGTTGCCGGATCGAAACCATAGGTGATCGGGATCATCAGCGCGATGGCCGAGATGGGCCCCAGGCCCGGCAGCATGCCGATGAAGGTTCCGGCAAAGCAGCCCACGAACACCATGGCGAGGTTCACGGGCTGGAGAACCGTTTGCAGGCCGGTGAGAATGCCCTCGATCATTGCGCGGCGAGCCCTATCCAGGCGAGAAAGGGGTCCTCGATGTGGATGGACAAAAGGCCGGCGAGCAGGAACTCGAAACCTGCCGCGACGGGCAGTGAGGCCAGGAAGAGAAGCCAGGGGCGACGCTCGCCGAGCACGAGATAGCCACCGAGCAGAAAGCCCGATGTCGCCAGCAGAAAACCGGCCGACTTGATCAGGAGCCCATAGGCGAGCATCAGCCCCGCGAGCAGGCCGACCCGCACCCAGTCGAGACGGCGCAGGGCCGCCAGGGTCATGGCGGCACCGTCCTGGCGCGGCAATACCAGGAGCAGCGCCGCGAGCGCCGTCCCCGATGCGCCGACCGCCTTGGGGAAGGTCCGCGCATTGATCCACTCGGCCTCGCTTCCCGGATAGAGCTCGATGTCATAGGCCAGCATCCAGTAGGCGAGAAAAAGCGCCAGCAGCACAAGGCTCACCACGCGTTCGCCCGAGATCATTGCGCCTCTCCCTCCAATGTGCCTGTCGCGCGGCATGTCCGAGCACCCGCGGCGGACAAGGCGGCCCCGCGCCCTGCCGGGGCCCGGGGCCGAAGTCCCGTGCGCGACACGCGGGCGCGCGAACGCCCTCAGCGCACCGTCTTGATGCCGAGCTTCTGGAACAGGCCCTTCATGGCCTTCTCCTGGGCCTCCAGGAAGGCGACGAACTCGGCCCGCGGGCGGTAGATCTCCACCCAGCCATAGCGCTTGCGCACCGCCTTCCAGGCGTCGGTCGCATACATCTTGCCGAGCAATGCCGCATAGGCGTCGGCCAGCTTGGGATCGAGGCCGGGCGCGCCGAAGAAGCCGCGCCAGTTGACGAACTCGACACCCTTGCCACAGGGTTGCACATCGCCCACGGGTTTGGGCGCGGTCACGCAGAGAATGCGCACCTGCCCCGCCCGGGCCTGCTCGATGGCCTCGCCAAAGCCGGTGGAGAGAAGCTGCGTCTCGCCCGAGAGCAGCCCGGCCATGGCCTTGCCGCCCGCATCATAGGGAATGTAGCGCACCTTGTTGGGGTCGGCGCCATAGGCCTGGAAGGTGAGCGCCGCGACCAGATGATCCATGCCCCCCTTCACCGAACCGCCGGCCACGCGCACGCTCTTCGGGTCGGCCGCATAGGCCTTCGCAACGTCCGCAAAGCTCTTGTAGGGCGAGCTGGCGGGCACGACGAAGGCGCCATAATCGCCAATGATCGCCGCGATCGGCGTCAGATCCCGGAAGGACTGGGGAAAACGCCCGCGCAGGCTGCGCAGGATGATGGGGGTGGAGTTGACCATCAGCGTGCCGGATTGGCGCGCCGCAGTCTCGATGATGTGGGCGATGGCCTTGCCTCCGCCACCGCCGGACATGTTCTCGTAGGAGGCGCTCTTGATGAGGCCGGATTTGGTGAGGGCCTCGCCGGTGCCCCGCGCCGTGCCGTCCCAGCCGCCCCCGGCTCCCCCCGGAATGAGGAAGTGGATCTTGTCGATCTTGATGTCATC